>NZ_MJXJ01000025.1:0-109736 GCF_001762735.1 Campylobacter sp. BCW_6461
ATATAAATACTTACACAAATATTTATACTATTTAATCCTTTGTTTAATCCCCTTTTAAGTTTAATTGGTTATACTTTCATTTCCTTTTTTTGAAAAAAGGACTTAAAATCTTTTAAATTATAAAGTTTCACTAGCTTAGTAGATTTTATAAATTAACTCTTTTGGTTTTTGTCTTATAAACTAAAAGCTTTTTTATAAATCTTGTTTTTTAATTTAAAAACTTTTCTTTTAAAAATGATTTTTTGTTTTGTTCTTTTAACTTAGTATTGTTATTCAAATCTTATTAGTCAATCTTTGAAATCTAAATAAGTGATCGATTGAGCCAGAAAGATTTAGGCATAAGTAATTATGTAAAATCTATTCAATCTAATAATTAAAAAGATTAAAAGTTTTTCTTTTAATCTTTCATAACTTTTTCTTTGAAGAAAAAGATTAAACTATCTATAATTTTTATGGAGAGTTTGATCCTGGCTCAGAGTGAACGCTGGCGGCGTGCCTAATACATGCAAGTCGAACGATGAAGCTTCTAGCTTGCTAGAAGTGGATTAGTGGCGCACGGGTGAGTAAGGTATAGTTAATCTGCCCTACACAAGAGGACAACAGTTGGAAACGACTGCTAATACTCTATACTCCTGCTTAACACAAGTTGAGTAGGGAAAGTTTTTCGGTGTAGGATGAGACTATATAGTATCAGCTAGTTGGTAAGGTAATGGCTTACCAAGGCTATGACGCTTAACTGGTCTGAGAGGATGATCAGTCACACTGGAACTGAGACACGGTCCAGACTCCTACGGGAGGCAGCAGTAGGGAATATTGCGCAATGGGGGAAACCCTGACGCAGCAACGCCGCGTGGAGGATGACACTTTTCGGAGCGTAAACTCCTTTTCTTAGGGAAGAATTCTGACGGTACCTAAGGAATAAGCACCGGCTAACTCCGTGCCAGCAGCCGCGGTAATACGGAGGGTGCAAGCGTTACTCGGAATCACTGGGCGTAAAGGGCGCGTAGGCGGATTATCAAGTCTCTTGTGAAATCTAATGGCTTAACCATTAAACTGCTTGGGAAACTGATAGTCTAGAGTGAGGGAGAGGCAGATGGAATTGGTGGTGTAGGGGTAAAATCCGTAGATATCACCAAGAATACCCATTGCGAAGGCGATCTGCTGGAACTCAACTGACGCTAAGGCGCGAAAGCGTGGGGAGCAAACAGGATTAGATACCCTGGTAGTCCACGCCCTAAACGATGTACACTAGTTGTTGGGGTGCTAGTCATCTCAGTAATGCAGCTAACGCATTAAGTGTACCGCCTGGGGAGTACGGTCGCAAGATTAAAACTCAAAGGAATAGACGGGGACCCGCACAAGCGGTGGAGCATGTGGTTTAATTCGAAGATACGCGAAGAACCTTACCTGGGCTTGATATCCTAAGAACCTTTTAGAGATAAGAGGGTGCTAGCTTGCTAGAACTTAGAGACAGGTGCTGCACGGCTGTCGTCAGCTCGTGTCGTGAGATGTTGGGTTAAGTCCCGCAACGAGCGCAACCCACGTATTTAGTTGCTAACGGTTCGGCCGAGCACTCTAAATAGACTGCCTTCGTAAGGAGGAGGAAGGTGTGGACGACGTCAAGTCATCATGGCCCTTATGCCCAGGGCGACACACGTGCTACAATGGCATATACAATGAGACGCAATACCGCGAGGTGGAGCAAATCTATAAAATATGTCCCAGTTCGGATTGTTCTCTGCAACTCGAGAGCATGAAGCCGGAATCGCTAGTAATCGTAGATCAGCCATGCTACGGTGAATACGTTCCCGGGTCTTGTACTCACCGCCCGTCACACCATGGGAGTTGATTTCACTCGAAGCCGGAATACTAAACTAGTTACCGTCCACAGTGGAATCAGCGACTGGGGTGAAGTCGTAACAAGGTAACCGTAGGAGAACCTGCGGTTGGATCACCTCCTTTCTAGAGTACAAAGTAATAAGTCTCACAACTATTACTTCAATATATAAACTCAATTGATTCTTGTTTAGATTTCAAAGATTGATGATAAAGCTAATTGTTTATGGGGAATTAGCTCAGCTGGGAGAGCGCCTGCTTTGCACGCAGGAGGTCAGCGGTTCGATCCCGCTATTCTCCACCATTTATTAAGGGCCTATAGCTCAGCTGGTTAGAGTGCACCCCTGATAAGGGTGAGGTCACAAGTTCAAGTCTTGTTAGGCCCACCATAAAAAAGATTTGAATAAAGAAGCTTTAAAATCTAAAGCAAGTATATAAAATAGATTAAATATAAAATATAAACTCTATACTTAGATTTATTTTTATCTTTAACTATAAAAGAATATACTTTAATAGATATAAGTAGCATATACATTATGCATTTATATTTATAATGATTATGTTAATATATATACTTCCTTTAGGTTTTAAACCTAAATGTTCTTTTAATTATCATTGTTAAGAGTCACAAGCAAGTTTTAATAAAAACAATTTTACAGGACTTGTTAAAGGATAAAACCTATTTATCTTTTCTTTAGTTTAACTTAACTTTTAGCTGTCTTCTCTTCTATGAATAAAGAGAATATTAGATTTAAGGATTATAAATTAAAGACAAGTTTCAAACTCACAGCTTAGTTGAGACTAAATCATTTAGTTTTATATTAAGTGTTTGAATGCTTTCCGTCTTAAGATAAAGAAGTCTTATCATAAAAACTTTAACAAGGAAGTGATGCGTTTTAGAATCAATAATAAAAGGTAAAAAAGGTAAGCTACTAAGAGCGAATGGTGGATGCCTTGACTGGTAAAGGCGATGAAGGACGTACTAGACTGCGATAAGCTACGGGGAGCTGTCAAGAAGCTTTGATCCGTAGATTTCCGAATGGGGCAACCCAATGTATAGAGATATACATTACCTATATAGGAGCGAACGAGGGGAATTGAAACATCTTAGTACCCTCAGGAAAAGAAATCAATAGAGATTGCGTCAGTAGCGGCGAGCGAAAGCGCAAGAGGGCAAACCCAGTGCTTGCACTGGGGGTTGTAGGACTGCAATGTGCAAGAGGTAAGTTTAGCAGAACATTCTGGAAAGTATAACCATAGAGGGTGATAGTCCCGTATGCGAAAAACAAACCTTAGCTAGCAGTATCCTGAGTAGGGCGGGACACGAGGAATCCTGTCTGAATCCGGGTCGACCACGATCCAACCCTAAATACTAATACCAGATCGATAGTGCACAAGTACCGTGAGGGAAAGGTGAAAAGAACTGAGGTGATCAGAGTGAAATAGAACCTGAAACCATTTGCTTACAATCATTCAGAGCCCTATGTAGCAATACAGGGTGATGGACTGCCTTTTGCATAATGAGCCTGCGAGTTGTGGTGTCTGGCAAGGTTAAGCAAACGCGAAGCCGTAGCGAAAGCGAGTCTGAATAGGGCGCTTAGTCAGATGCTGCAGACCCGAAACGAAGTGATCTATCCATGAGCAAGTTGAAGCTAGTGTAAGAACTAGTGGAGGACTGAACCCATAGGCGTTGAAAAGCCCCGGGATGACTTGTGGATAGGGGTGAAAGGCCAATCAAACTTCGTGATAGCTGGTTCTCTCCGAAATATATTTAGGTATAGCGTTGTGTCGTAATATAAGGGGGTAGAGCACTGAATGGGCTAGGGCATACACCAATGTACCAAACCCTATCAAACTCCGAATACCTTATATGTAATCACAGCAGTCAGGCGGCGAGTGATAAAATCCGTCGTCAAGAGGGAAACAACCCAGACTACCAGCTAAGGTCCCTAAATCTTACTTAAGTGGAAAACGATGTGAAGTTACTTAAACAACCAGGAGGTTGGCTTAGAAGCAGCCATCCTTTAAAGAAAGCGTAATAGCTCACTGGTCTAGTGATTTTGCGCGGAAAATATAACGGGGCTAAAGTAAGTACCGAAGCTGTAGACTTGCACACAACTTAGATTATTTAAGTTTAGAATATGAGAAACTAAGTTATATGTTTAGTTATATTTTTACTGATTTTTATAGAGTAAAGATAGAAATAAAACTTAGTAAAATCAGTAAAAATATTCTTAGACTAAAGTTAAGTAGTTTAAGTTGTGTGCAAGTGGTAGGAGAGCGTTCTATTTGCGTCGAAGGTATACCGGTAAGGAGTGCTGGAGCGAATAGAAGTGAGCATGCAGGCATGAGTAGCGATAATTAATGTGAGAATCATTAACGCCGTAAACCCAAGGTTTCCTACGCGATGCTCGTCATCGTAGGGTTAGTCGGGTCCTAAGTCGAGTCCGAAAGGGGTAGACGATGGCAAATTGGTTAATATTCCAATACCAACATTAGTGTGCGATGGAAGGACGCTTAGGGCTAAGGGGGCTAGCGGATGGAAGTGCTAGTCTAAGGTCGTAGGAGGTTATACAGGCAAATCCGTATAACAATACTCCGAGAACTGAAAGGCTTTTTGAAGTCTTCGGATGGATAGAAGAACCCCTGATGCCGTCGAGCCAAGAAAAGTTTCTAAGTTTAGCTAATGTTGCCCGTACCGTAAACCGACACAGGTGGGTGGGATGAGTATTCTAAGGCGCGTGGAAGAACTCTCTTTAAGGAACTCTGCAAAATAGCACCGTATCTTCGGTATAAGGTGTGGTTAGCTTTGTATTAGGATTTACTCCGAAAGCAAGGAAACTTACAACAAAGAGTCCCTCCCGACTGTTTACCAAAAACACAGCACTCTGCTAACTCGTAAGAGGATGTATAGGGTGTGACGCCTGCCCGGTGCTCGAAGGTTAATTGATGGGGTTAGCATTAGCGAAGCTCTTGATCGAAGCCCGAGTAAACGGCGGCCGTAACTATAACGGTCCTAAGGTAGCGAAATTCCTTGTCGGTTAAATACCGACCTGCATGAATGGCGTAACGAGATGGGAGCTGTCTCAAAGAGGGATCCAGTGAAATTGTAGTGGAGGTGAAAATTCCTCCTACCCGCGGCAAGACGGAAAGACCCCGTGGACCTTTACTACAGCTTGACACTGCTACTTGGATAAGAATGTGCAGGATAGGTGGGAGGCTTTGAGTATATGACGCCAGTTGTATATGAGCCATTGTTGAGATACCACTCTTTCTTATTTGGGTAGCTAACCAGCTTGAGTTATCCTCAAGTGGGACAATGTCTGGTGGGTAGTTTGACTGGGGCGGTCGCCTCCCAAATAATAACGGAGGCTTACAAAGGTTGGCTCAGAACGGTTGGAAATCGTTCGTAGAGTATAAAGGTATAAGCCAGCTTAACTGCAAGACATACAAGTCAAGCAGAGACGAAAGTCGGTCTTAGTGATCCGGTGGTTCTGTGTGGAAGGGCCATCGCTCAAAGGATAAAAGGTACCCCGGGGATAACAGGCTGATCTCCCCCAAGAGCTCACATCGACGGGGAGGTTTGGCACCTCGATGTCGGCTCATCGCATCCTGGGGCTGGAGCAGGTCCCAAGGGTATGGCTGTTCGCCATTTAAAGCGGTACGCGAGCTGGGTTCAGAACGTCGTGAGACAGTTCGGTCCCTATCTGCCGTGGGCGTAAGAAGATTGAAGAGATTTGACCCTAGTACGAGAGGACCGGGTTGAACAAACCACTGGTGTAGCTGTTGTTCTGCCAAGAGCATCGCAGCGTAGCTAAGTTTGGAAAGGATAAACGCTGAAAGCATCTAAGCGTGAAGCCAACTCTAAGATGAATCTTCTCTAAGCTCTCTAGAAGACTACTAGTTTGATAGGCTGGGTGTGTAATGGATGAAAGTCCTTTAGCTGACCAGTACTAATAGAGCGTTTGGCTTATCTTTAATAAAGCATCACTTCCTTGTTAAGGTTTTTAAGAAGACTTTGAATATAGATAATATTTAGAGTTTAATAGAAATCTTTCAAGTAGAGTTTGTATTAGAACTTGCTCTTAACATTGTTTTTTAAGTATTCTATATAAAAACTTATCAAAGATAAAAGATAAGAAAAGAAGAAAGAGAATAAAGAAAAAAGTAAAGAAATAAAAGATTAAGCTTTATTTTTTAAATTCAATCTTTCAAAGAATATTTAAATAACAATGTCCGTGATTATACAGATGTGGAAACGCCTTGCTCCATCCCGAACCAAGAAGCTAAGCACATCGTGGGTGATGATACTACGCCTTACTGGCAGGGGGAAAGTAGCTCATTGCGGACTTGTTAATTCTACTTAACTTGCCTATAAAATTAATAATCAGTTTTTTTAGTTTGTAATTAAAAATTTATTTACATGTAAAATTGTATAAAATTTGGAAAGTGATACATGGAAAAATTTATTGAAAGGTTGCTTGAAGAAGATATTAAATTTGAAAAAGATGTGAATAATGGTTTGAGTGATATAAATATATTTGATGCTTTGAATATTGAAACAAAAGAAAATTATCATTCTAAATTTATAGCTTATTTAATTGATATAAATAAGGATCATTATCAAAAAAATTTTGCAAAGGTATTTTTAGAAAAACTTGGTAAGAGTTTAGTAAATACGAAATTTGAAAATTTAAACATAGAAGATATAAAAAGCGTAGAAACAGAAGCCTGCATAAAAGATAATAGAAGGATAGATATTTTAATAACATTAAGTGATAAAAGATATATTATAATAGAAAATAAAATTTATGCAAAAGATCAAAAAAATCAATTGAAAGATTATATTAATTTTGTAAGAAAAAATATCAAAAATATAAAAGATTGTTATAAAAACATATTGACTATATATTTGCATCAAGATGAGTGTGCTAGTCCTAGTGATTATAGTTTGGGAAATTTTACAATAAAGACAAATTTGATTAAAGATAAAAATGAAAATAATGTTAGCTATTATTTGAAGATGGATTATATATGGATTAAGGAATGGATTGATGAGTGTATAAAAATATATGAAGAAAAATCAACCAAAGATCAAAAATTTATTCTTGATATACAAAACATTATTTTTACTCTAAATCAATACAAAAGTATTTTACAATGGTATATGACAGATGAGTATACTCAAAGAGATGATGTACTAGAATTTATTTTTCAAAACAATATAAAAATGCAAAATTTAAAAAATGCGATGATTTTATATAGATATAACAAAAACAAATCAGAGCTTAAAAATTTAAATGAAGAAAACTATAAGAAAGTTAAAGATATTATCCAGCATAAATGGAGCAACATCTGCGAATATATAATAGAAGAATTTTTTGATAGTTTTGAACACAAGGAAATTAAAATAGGTGATATAACTTTTATCGGCAATAAAATAGAAGAAAATCGTGTTAATCATGGTGTGTTTATATTTTATCCTATTGATTATAAGAATGAAAGCATATATCCATGTATATATATTTATTTTAAAAAAAATACTATGATATTATTGGTTTGACATTTGAAATTTCAAATGATGATGAAGAAGATATAGAAAATGAAAAATATAAAGAATGTTTAAAATTATTTAAAGATGTAAAAGAAGAAAATGTTAGAAAATATCAAAATCACTATTATTGTGATAAATTAATAAACAATGAAAAATTAGAAGGAGAATACGCTTTTATTTATTGGTTGATTGAAAATCAAAATTCTAAAAAAGATTTTATTCAAATTTTAAATGATTTTTTTATTAAAAAACCTATACAGGAAGCATATAAAGGTATTAATGATATATTAAATTCTTAAAAAATTTTATATAAAAGTAAAATTTGATAAAATACAAAATATTTTTTATAAAGGTTAAAAATGCATTTCACTTTGCTAAATGAAAAAGATTTTTTCAACCCATACTACCGCAAAAAGCAAATCATGCAAAATGAATTTGATATATTTAACAAGGCTTTAATGCAGTATTTAGAAAGACTTGAAAGTTCGCAAAGTGAAAATGAAGATTATCTTGTAGCTAATGCACTTAGTCCATTTTTAACCATGTTAAATTTCAAAACCCACATCAAAACCAAGCAAAAAGGCAAAAGTGAGATTGACTTATCCATCTCTAAAGATGAGTTTAGTAAAGACTTAGAAGTTCTTATTGAGGCTAAAAAGCCAAATTCAAAAGAATTTATCACTCATACAAAGGTAAATTCTAAAGCCTTACACGAGACTATTTTATATTATTTTAGAAATAGAGAGTATAGTTTTAGCTTAAAATTTATTATCATCACAGATTTTTATAAATTTTACATTTTTAAAATTAGTGAGTTTGAAGAGCTTTTTTATAAAAATCCAAGTTTTAAAAAACTTTTTGAAGAATTTTGC
Organism: Campylobacter sp. BCW_6461; assembly: GCF_001762735.1. Lineage (NCBI taxonomy): Bacteria > Pseudomonadati > Campylobacterota > Epsilonproteobacteria > Campylobacterales > Campylobacteraceae > Campylobacter > Campylobacter sp. BCW_6461. The sequence goes on from NZ_MJXJ01000025.1 coordinate 8,263, forward strand.
AACCCAAATTCACTTTTCAAAGGCAATACTGAAGAATTCTATAAAGAAGTAGCCAAACTCATAGAAAATTCCAAAGAAAACTTAAAAGGCTTTTTGATTGACTTGACGTTTTTAAAAGACAAACAAAAATCAAATTTTAAAAACCTAGCAAGTATTTATAAAACTTTTCATAGAGACTTTTTGCTAAGTGAGTTTAACCCCAACGATGCAAATTCACTCAACAATGCTTTTTACAAAGAGCTTTTATATATCTTAGGGCTTTGTGAGAGCAAACAAAACTCAAAACTCATCATCGCAAAAAGTGAAGAAAGCAAAGAAGAGCAAGGCACTTTCTACACCGCTATAAATTCTAAGCTTAAAGAAGAAAATTTTGAAACCATCTTAAAACTTTTGATCTTATGGCTTAATCGCATTTTGTTTTTAAAGCTTATAGAGTCAAATTTGGTGCGTTTTAATGATGATAAAAATTTGAAATTTTTAAATTTCAAAAAAATCCCTGATTTTGACAAGCTTAGCGAACTTTTCTTTGAAGTTTTAGCCAAAGAAAAAAGCACGAGAAAGAAAAGCGAATTTGCCTATCTGCCTTATCTAAATTCTTCTTTGTTTGAAAAACAAAGCATAGAAAACACACTTGAAATTTCAAGCTTAAGCAATGACTTAAAGCTTTTTTACTATAAAAACACTGTGCTAAAAGATGATAAATGTAAAGCTAAAAAAGGACAAGTGGGGCTTTTAGAATACTTGTTTGAATTTTTGGATAGCTTTGATTTTGGTAGCGATGATGAGCAAAGCGAAATTTTAAGCCAAAAAGAACTCATAAGTTCAAGTGTTTTAGGAAATGTGTTTGAAAAACTCAATGGCTACAAAGAAGGAAGTTTTTACACGCCAAGCTTTATCACTTCTTATATGTGCAAAGAAAGCATCACAAAAGTTGTACTTGATAAATTCAACGCTCAATTTGATCTTGATGCTAAAGATATAAGCGAACTAAGAAAGTCTTTAAGAAAAGAAGACAAAAAAGCACAAAAAGAGCTTTTAAACTCTATAAAAATTTGCGATCCTGCAGTGGGAAGCGGGCATTTTTTGGTTTCTGCTTTAAATGTTATGTTAAGCATTTATGATGAGCTAAATCTTTTTGATGAAGAATTTTATCTAGAAGTGCAAAACGATGAAATTCTCATCACGGGTAGAAAAGGCGAGTTTATAGAGTATAAACGCCCAAGCACGCCTAAAGATAAAGCCCATCTTATCCAGCAAGAACTTTTTCATACCAAAAAAGACATCATAGAAAACAACCTTTTTGGAGTCGATATCAACCCCAACTCATGTGAGATTACCAAGCTAAGGCTTTGGATAGAGCTTTTAAAACATAGCTTTTATCAAAGCTTTGATGATGGGAATTATCACGATCTTAAAACATTGCCAAATATCGATATAAACATAAAATGCGGAAATTCTTTGGTATCTTACTTTGAAACAGGCAAAAGCCTAAACCACTATCCTAACATCAAAGAACGTATCAACAAATACAAACGCATAGTAAAAGACTATAAAGAAGGCTTTTACACAGATAAAAGCCGCATCAACCAAGAGATAAAAAATCTCAAAATTTCTTTTAAAAATTTCTGCTTTGCGGATAAATTTAAAAAAGAAATGAAAGGCTTTAACGATAAATGTGAAAAATACTCTAAAAAATACGGAAATTTCTTAGCCGTAGATGATGAAAATTTGAAATTCTTTGTTAGTGCGAATTTGACTCTTTTTGACTTTGATGAAAAAGAAGCCACAAAAGAATTTGCAAATCTTAAAAAAGAATACGACAATATCTTTAACCTAGAAAGCAATCATCCTTTTGAATGGCGTTTTGAATTCCCTGAAATTTTGGACGATGATGGAAATTTCAAAGGCTTTGATCTCATCATCGGCAATCCACCTTATATAAGACAAGAAGAGCTTAAAGAACTCAAGCCCCATTTAGCTAAAAATTATAAGGTTTATAAAGGCACGAGCGATATTTATACTTATTTTTATGAACTAGGATTTAATGTTTTAAAAGATAGGGGGGGGGTATTGAGCTATATCACTTCTAACAAATACACGCGTGCAGGATATGGGGGAGCATTGCGTGAATTTTTGCTTAAAAATGTTAAGGTTTTAGAATACACTGATTTAAATGGCATAAAAGTTTTTGATAGTGCTACAGTGGATACTTCTATACTTTGTTTTGAAAAATCAAAAAGCAAAGATAATAAATTCAAATACCTTGCCCTAAGCAATGAAATTTTAAAAACTTGTGCTTATGACATTGGCTTATATAAGGACTATGCAGAATTTTCGCAAAATTCTTTAAGCAAAGAAAGCTTCACTTTTAGCGATGAGAATACTAGTGCCTTAAAGGCTAAGATAGAACGCATAGGAACTCCGCTTAAAGAATGGCAAGGACTTAATATATATCGTGGAATTTTAACAGGCTATAATGAAGCCTTTATCATCACCACTGAAAAAAGAAATGAAATTTTAGCAAATTGCAAAGATGAAGCCGAAAAAGAACGCACCGCTAAACTCATACGCAAAATGCTACGCGGACGCGATATAAAAAGATATAGTTACGAGTGGGCGGGACTTTGGGTGATAAATGCTCATAATGGTTACAAAAATCAAAATGGAGAAAAAGTAGAAGCGATAAATATAGAGAATTATCCTAGTTTAAAAAAGCATTTTGATGAATTTTATCCGCAACTAGAAAAAAGAGCTGATAAAGGCTTGACTCCTTATAATCTTAGAAATTGTGCGTATATCGAAGAGTTTGAAAGGGAAAAGATAGTGTATAGCGAAATTGTAAGAAAGCCACAATTTTATTTAGATACAAAGTTAAATTTTTATGCAGAAGCTACAAGTTTTATTTTAACAGGTGAAAATTTAAAATATCTTATTGCTTTTTTAAATAACGATTTTGTCGCTTTCATTTTTAAAACATTTTATGCAGGTGGAAATTTAGGAGAAAATGGTTTTAGATATAAAAAAGCATTTTTAGAAAAACTTCCTATACCAAAAATAAATTCTAAAAATCAAAAAATAGCCGATGAGCTTATAAATTTAGTCGATGAAATTTTAAAAGTTAAAGAGCAAGACAAAAACGCAAATACCCAAGAACTAGAAAACAAAATCAATTCTTTGGTTTATAAACTCTATAACTTAACTGAAGAAGAAATAAAAATCATTGAAGGAAGATAGTATGAAATATAAATGGATAGTTAAAAATGCTTATATTAACTTCAAGCTTAATAATTTATATATGCTAATTAACCCTTCACATAAAATCTATCTTAAAAAAGATATGTGTTATTGTTTTGAAATTTATATAAAATATAGAATTTTTAACAATTGTATTTTAGTTTGTGATATGTTGGATAATTGGTGGAAATTGATTTCTTCAACTCTTCATTTAGATAAAAGTCATATAAAATATAATTATCTTTCAAATACATTTATTGTAAGTGATTTTGAGCTTGGAATTAAACTAGAATCTAATTTGCTAACAAAATTTAATTTTGAATTTTATAATGGATTGATTCTCAATCAATTATCAATTACCAATGGACTATCCCTTAAAAGAGAAAACTATAATAAATCTTTGAAATTTTCAAATTGTAAGTTTAATAAAGAGTTTTGTATCGCTAGAATTAATATTGGCAAACAAATTGTTTTTGAAAATATATACTTTCTCAAAAATGTCTTTATTGAATGGGTAAATTTTAATGAAAATTCATACCTAAGGTTTTTTAAATGCAATTTTAAAAAGCAATGTAATTTTAAATATAATATTTTTTACAATGAAATTGATTTTTTGGATATTTACACTAACGAATTAATTTTAGAACAAAATATATTTAATAAATTTTTATATATCCAAAATTCCACCATTAATAATATTAATTTGTGGAAAAATAAATTTAAAAATAGATGTTATTTTATGGATTCTGTTTTTGGAAACAAAAACAATGAAAATATTAAATTAAATTTTTCAAATGCTCATTTTGAAGATAATGCTTATTTTAATAATTCTAAATTTTATAGTTATGCTGATTTTCACGAGTGTGAATTTGATGATATAGCTTGTTTTTATGGAGTGAAGTTTTATAAAACTCCGAATTTTAGCGCTTGTTATTTTAAAGAACCAAAAGCTGTAAATTTAATCAATGTCGATATAGATAAGCTAGATTTTAAATCAGTGGAGAAATATATAGAAGATAATTATAAAGATGAAAGTTACAAAAACGAAACCAAAGGAATACAAGATGAAAAAGAGATTTTTAAAATTCAAAATGAATATAGATTAAGATATGCTAAAAATTTAAAAGATTCTTTCAGGGTTATAAAAGATGTTTTAATCACTCAAAATAATACCTTAGAAGCTCAAGAATGGCATAAATTAGAACTTTATGCGAAAGAGAAAGAATTGGAAATTCAATTAAGTAAAAATAAAAATGACAATTTAAAAAAAGAATCTAAAAATCAAGTATATAATCCTAAGGATTATGAAAAAATAAATTCTTCAAGACTAAAAACATTAAAATCAAAATTAATGCCTTTAATTTTTTATTCTTTATTACCAATGGCGCATACATTATTTTTACCATTTCATTTATTTTGTACTATTTTTATAATAGTACAAATAATAGCAAAAATATTAAAATTATTTTATTATTTTTATATATCTTTTAGGCCTTTAGAATGGAATAAGTTTATAATTTTTTGGAAAGTAAAATTTAATCATTGTATAAAAAAATTAATGACTTTTGGAAGAAAAATGCTAGATTTTACTTTATGGTTTGATTGTATTTTATTGCAAGTTTATAGGAATACTAGTAATCATCATACAAATTTCTTAAAAATTTTAAATTTTACGATTTTAATGATTTCATCATATGCTATTTTTGGCTTATTATTTTTAAATAATATGGATTTTATATTATCTTTTGGTCCAATGGACAATAGCTGCAATGAATTATATCGTTTTATTAATGTTATTAATTATTTTTATTAGCCTTACAAGGCAATTATATCAACATGGTGCTATTTTATTATTTCTTATTTATAGTCTTTTTATAATCAGCATAGTATCATTTTTATCACCAATATACATTCCAGCTTTTTATTTTTTAATTTATTTTGTAGGTATATTAATTTCCTATCTTTTATTTATCTGTAAAATTAAACTTTTTGTTTTTATTTCGAGATTGTTTGCCTATATTTGTCTAATTGGGGTTGTTATTTTAAAACCTCAACTTATCAATCCTTTTGTAGGAATTTTTTCATCAGATAAACTTTATGAAAGTAAATTTGAAAAAAGGTTAAATGATTTAAATACGAGTGCTATTATAAATCTAGCAAGCATATTGCAAAATGATTTTAATCTCCATTTAAAAGATCAAAATATTTCTTTTACAGAGTTAAATTCAGCTAAAGCTTTGATAATAGCAAATAAAGAAAAATTAAAAGAAATTTTATCTAAAGTGTATAATGATAAATATGTAAGTGATTATAAAAAGGTTTTAAATGAGCTAGAAAATAACACATCAAATGTAAAAAATATCATAGAAGAGATAGACAATAAAAACAACAATAGCGTTGTATCTGCTCAACTTAATAAATTTTTAAAATTAAATTTTAGTCAAGAAATAGATATTTTATATGCGATAAAAAGTAATTTTTCTATATCTGAAAAACTATCACCTGAGCAAATGGCTCTTTTTGATCAAAAAGACAGTCAAGATAAATTAAAAAGTGTCTTGGCTCTTTTGAAATTTAAATCAAGTTTTGAAGGGATTTTAAAGATTATAAATCAAGACGAGATTACAGAAAACACCATAAAATCCACTGGTGTTTTATATGGCATTATCCTTTTGCTTTGTATATTTTCACTCCAAAAAACCGCACGAAAAAATTCCATAGTGCCAAGCTAAGCCTTAAAGCTTAGCTTGAAAATTCATCATCAGTCTTTTAAGTAGTATTCTATAGTAGAAACCACTCTTATGGTTTTGATGTAAGGGGTGTTTTTATCTCTGTTGCTGATGCTAAATTGCCCTTGAGAAGCCTTTTTTATCTTGCCTAGATGGCTGTTTGAATCTTGTGCGAATTTTATCGCTGCATTTCTAGCATTGAGCGTTGCTTCTTCTATCATTTGAGGTTTTATCTCATTGAGTTTAGTATAAAGGTATTCTATGTCATAATTATCGATTTTCGTTACTATGCCAAATTTTGCAAGACTTGAAATGTTTTCTAGTATGCTTTTTCCAAGCTTTATATTTTGCGTATAGATGAGTAAATTTGCAGTGCCTATGTATCGGTATGTAGCTTGAGTGTCGTTGCTATAAGGATCGCTTAAACGATCTATGATATTTGGCGAATTGTAGCTGATCTCATCTTCTTTTACGCCTTGTTCTTTTAAAAATTTAATGATATTTTCTTTATCTTGTTCTAGTTCTTCGTATAAATTTGTAAGATTGTTGTTTGATCTTGTGAATTTTATAGGAAGTATCAAAGTATCCGCTTCGACTTCTTTTTGACTTAAACCCTTTACACTTACACTTCTTTCAAGTGTTTTAAAATCACTTAAAGCCTTGTTAAATCCAAAAGCTAGAATCAAACTTGCCAAAACTATGGCTAAAGCCATAAAGATATTATTTGTTTTCATTTTTTCTCCTTTATTTTGATTAGAAAATATATCATATTTGCAACCAATACGCAAGCACACATTACAAAAGCAAGGATTATCGGCGTATTTGCGTTAATAGCCCCAACCACGAAGGAGATAAAGCCTGCAAAACCAAATTGCACCGTTCCAAGCACCGCAGAAGCAGTTCCGCTATGTTCTTTAAACCTTGCCATAGCCAAAGTCGTGGTATTGGGTGCGATGAAACCAAGTATAGCGATACTTGTAAAAATACTAAGCTCAAAAAGCAAGAAATTTGGGTGAAAAAAGGCATTTGCAAGTAAAATCACAGTCGATATAAACATTATCATCAAAGCTTTTGCCAAAATTTTTTCGCTTTCGTATTTTAAAACCAATCTCGCATTGATATTTGCACAGATGACAAAACCTAAAGCATTTGCCCCAAAAAGCAAGGCAAATTTTTGCTCACTTAAGCTAAAAAACTGCGTAAAAACAAAGCTTGATCCTGTGATATAAGCAAACATCGCCGCCAAAGCAAAAGAAGCACATAGTATATAAACTAAAAAGCGTTTATCGCTTAAAACAAATTTGTAGCTTTTCATCGCTTCATGATGGGAAAATTTTTTGTTTTTAAGATGAGGTGCGGACTCTTTTAAACCAAAAAGTATCATCAAAAAAAGTAAAATTCCTAAAGCAAACAAAGTCGCAAAAATACTATGCCATGAAAAATACTCTAGCAAAATTCCCCCAAAAGTTGGCGAAAGCATAGGAGCAAGAGAACTAAAAACCATCATCAAAGCAAAAATCCCTGCAGCTTCTTTGATCTCAAACAAGTCATTGACAATAGCCCTTGCGATAACCACACCTGCACAACCCCCAAGTGCTTCAAAAAATCTCAAAGCGATAAAAGCATAAATATCATCGATAATCACACAAAACAAACTCGAAACGATGAAGAAAAATATCCCCACCAAAGCTGGAATTTTACGCCCAAAAATATCACTTAAAGGCCCATATATAAGCTGTCCTAAAGCAAAAGCGATAAAAAAACTTGCGATACTAAGTTGGGTTAAAAAAGAATTAGTTTGAAAACTTTGCTCCACATGAGAAAGTGCGGGTAAATACATATCTGTAGAAAGTGGCGCTATGCTTGACATCAAAGCAAGGATAACGATGAGTTTAAATTTAGCAAAGCCGTAAATTTTGGTGTATTTTTGCATTTGTAATCCTAATTATTCTAAAAGAATGATTTTAACAAGTCAATCTTAGAATAATCTTTGTTTTTCTATGTTAAATTTAGAGAAAAATTCTAAGGAAATTTTTATGCTAAATTTAAATCAAAATGAACAAATCAAATGCCCAAGTTGCGGAAGTTTTATCGATATCAGCACTGCTTTATATACTCAAATTTTAGATAAAGCTAAGCAAGAAATGCTAAAACAAAAAAAAGAATTTGATGATGAGGTAAATGCTAAAAGAGCTGAATATACCAAAGCTTTAAACGATTTAAAAGCTCAAAAGATAGAACAAGAAAAACTTATAAGCGAGCAAGTAAGCCAAAAGCTTCTTTTAGAAAAGCAAAAATTTGAACAAGAACTTCTTATACAAAAGCAAAATTTCCAAAAAGAATTCAGCGAGAAATTTAACAAAGAGCATGAAAATGAAATGAAAATCATGCAAGAAGAACTCGAGAAAAAAAGCAAAGAGCTTAGCGAGTTTTTAAGCATAAAGGCTGAAAATGAAAGACTCAAAAGAGAGCAAAAAGAAAATGAAGAAAGACTGAAATTTCAAGCCAAAGAAGAGGCTTTTAAAGAATTTAAAGAACAAGAAAGCAAAAATTTGGAATTTGAAAGAGAAAAAATGCGTCTTGAATTTCAAAAAAGCACTCAAGAGCAAGATCTTAAATACAAAGAACTAGAAACGAATTTTAAAAGTGTAGCTCAAAAGCTAGAAGACGCACAACGCAGGATAGAACAAGGCTCACAGCAACTCCAAGGCGAAGCAGCCGAACTACTCATAGAAGAATACATACAAAGTGAGTATTTAAGCGATGAAGTAAAAGAAGTGCCAAAAGGCGTAAATGGAGCTGATTGTCTGCATATAGTAAAGGATAATTTTGGAAATATTTGCGGAAGTATTTTGTATGAGAGCAAACGCACTAAAGAATTTAATAAAGAATGGCTTGATAAGCTTAAGCTAGACAGCATAGCCGCAAAAAGTGATATAGCGGTTTTGATCACAAAAACTATGCCAAAAGATAAAGAAAAAACGCATTTTAAAGAAGGAATTTTGATCTGTACTTTTAATGAATTCAAAGGTGTTTTAGCAGTGCTTAGAGAAAGCATTATAAACGCTTATAAACTCAAAAATGCTTTACAAAACAAAGATGAAAAAAATCACATTTTATACGAATACTTAAATTCCAAGGAATTTAATACGCAAATCACTTTTATACTTAAAACTTATCAAAATATGAAAGAAGAATTAGAAGCTGAAAAAAGAGCTTTGCAAAATATATGGAAAAAAAGAGAAAGAGCTATAGAAAATCTAAGTTTTAATTCCACTGCCATAGTGAGTTCTTTAAATGCGATATTTAGCGACTTACAAGGTGGAAATTTGATAGGCGAAGAAGGGATTAAAAGTCTTGAAAATTTAGCCAAAGATGAGGATTAATTTTGGGCTAAGCCCAAAATTAATCATTCTCCTGGGAAGTGATTTGGATTTTTCCAAGGTCCGTATTTTACTTTTATGTATTCTTTAGGGTCTAAATTTTGTTGCGGTGAGGCAAAATACTCAGGTTTTAATGATGGGGATTTGCTATAAGCTGTATCAAGTCCTGCACGATTTTCTGTAGTAGTTATAGGCATTCTTACAAAACCTGTATTGACATAAGCTGCTATATCTAGTGCATCTTCATCGCTTAATATAGGATTATCCGCACTCGCACCAAAAGGCATGGCTGATTTTAAAAATCTTGCTAAAAATGGTATCATAGCCATGTGTCCACCATCAGGATAGATAAGTAAAGATGGATATAAATGTCCGCTACCTTGTTCGTAATTATCATTTTTTACCCCAAGTCCTCTTTCGCCATGACAAGCAACGCAATTTTCTTCAAAGAGCTTTTTCCCACGCACAGGGTCAGCTGGGCGATTTGGAAAATTCATCTTAGCAAAAAAATCTCCTTCAAGCTTTACGCCGTCTTTGATACCATAAGCTTCTTTTAGCCATTTAAAATAAGCTAAAATTGCTTTCATTTCTTTAGAATCATTAGGAAATCTATGAGAGTCAGTTCCGCCCATTCCGCGAATTCTATCTTCAACAGAGATGATTTTCATCGTTTCTATGTCAAGTCTTGGATAATTGTTTAGGATATTTAAAAATGGAATAACATATTTTTTTGTCCCTGGCAAACCATTGCCGTCATTGTCCATGTGACAGGAAATACAATTTACTTCGTTGCTTGTCTTTTTTAGCTTGCTATAGGGTCCTAGAGTACTTTCTGTCTTGCTTAAAAGCTCTATGCCATAACGGATTAAATCCCCTTGCTTGCCTTTTGGAACATCATTGATGCTTAAATTTTTATTTGGCCATTCTTGCACAGGTCTTTTGGAAAGTTCCTTAAAATACTCTACTCCTTCCTTGTCGCTTAATTCTTCTCCTACTTTGTAATCACTCACGCTTTTAGCACTAAGACTCAAACTAAGACATAAGCCAAGCAATAAAATGTTTTTTTTCATGATTTTCCTCCTTTTTATTTGCAGTTCAAATTGATTTTAGTGTATTTTTTCTTAAATATTAAGCATAATAAGAATAATTTAAATAAAATTAAATTTTAAAGTGTTACTAAAAGTAATATATTTTTAAAGTATATAATTAACATTTATTAAAATTTTATGATATTAACTTTATGTTAATTATTTAAATAGTTTGTTTTTTATAGAGTTTAGATTTTCTTCTAAATTTTTGAAATTGTTTTCAAAATCTTTTTTTATATCTATAAAAAAAGGATTGCTTAAAGTAGTGATAAGATAATGATTTTCTTTAGAAAAGATATGATTTAAAGTGAAATTTTTATCTGTAAGTTTGATATAAATTTGTTCTTCGTTTTCAAAGCTAGGATTTTTGTTTGCTTTTGAAATTTCGAGCAAAATTCCGCAAAAAAAGCGTTTGTTTTCGTCTAAAAACTGAATATCATAAATTTTAAAATCCTTAAATTCAAAGCAGTTTTGACTTTTAAATTCTTTCAAATCCTTTGTAAGTCCTAGTTTTAAAAAGTCTTTTTGACTTAAACTTTGCTTTTTAAATTTCGCCCCAAAACGACGCAAAAACAAATTTAAAGCATTAATTTGTAATTCTTTTTGTGCGAGTTTTAGTTTTTTGGCTGTAAAACGAAAGAAAAAAACACCCACAAAAACAGCTAAAATTACTGCGATTAAGGCATCTCTTATAAAAACAAAGGCTAAAAAACCTACAAGTAAGGCTTCGATAATGCTTAGGAATTTTAAGATTCCTAAGCGTTTAAGTATATAAAGTCTATTATTTTCTAAGCTTTTTAAATCCATTAAGATTTTGCTTTTTCCATTCTTTTTCTTTGAGTTGGGTCAAGATAGCGTTTGCGAACACGCACATTTACAGGTGTAACTTCTACAAGTTCATCTTCTTCTATCCACTCTAAAGCTCTTTCAAGACTTAATTTTCTAGGTGGCACAAGTTTGATTGCATCATCGCTTCCACTTGCTCTTACATTGGTAAGATTCTTTCCTTTGATAGGATTAACATCTAAATCATTTGGACGAGAGTGCTCACCTATAATCATACCGGTATAAACTTTAGTTTGAGGCTCTATGAAAAGTACTCCACGCTCTTGAAGGTTAAACAAAGAATACCCTAAAGCCACGCCATTTTCCATAGAAATTAACGCTCCATTATTACGCTTTTCAACCGCACCGCTAAAAGGACGGAATTCTAAAAAGCTATGATTCATCACACCTTCGCCTTTAGTATCGGTTAAAAACTGACTTCTAAAACCTATAAGTCCGCGTGCTGGAATTTCAAACTCAAGTCTTGTTTGTCCATCGCCCGTTGGTGCCATGGTTTTCATTTCAGCTTTTCTTTTGCCAAGTTTTTCTATTACTGCACCGCTAAATTCTTCAGGCACATCGATAACTAAATGTTCAAAAGGTTCTGTTTTAACTCCATCTTCAACTTTTACGATAACTTCAGGTCTTCCCATGCAAAACTCAAAACCTTCACGACGCATATTTTCAGCTAAAATAGTGATTTGAAGTTCGCCCCTACCGCTTACTTTAAATTTACCTTCGCCTGTGCTTTCGTATTTCATAGCAATATTAGTTTTCATTTCAGCTTCTAAACGTTCAGCGATTTTATTTGAAGTTACATGTTTTCCTTCAGTTCCTGCTAATGGTCCATCATTTACAGAAAATACTATGCTTAAAGTCGGCTCTTCAATGTGTAAAGGATCAAGTGGCATGGGATTGTTTGGATCTACAACGCTATCGCCAACATCTAAAGCTTCAAAACCTGCTATAGCTACAATATCTCCACTTCCTGCTTCTTCGATGTCCATTTTTTCTAAGCCCATAAAGCCAATGAGTTTTGAAATTCTACCATTTACCTTGGTACCATCAGCTTTTGCAAGCATTACGCTTTGGTTTTTCTTCACAACCCCATTGAAAATTCTAGCAATGCCTATTTTACCTACGAAATTATCATACCCCAAAGTGAAAACTTGAAGTTGCAAAGGATTTTCATCACTACCACTTGGAGCTGGAACGCGTTCAAGTATGGTTTTAAAAAGTGGCTCCATATTATCACTTTCATCGTTTAGATCAAGCTTAGCATAACCATTTTTTGCTGCAGCATAAACTATAGCAAAGTCAAGTTGCTCATCGTTTGCATCTAGGGCTACAAAAAGATCAAAAATTTCATTGATCACTCTTTCAGGATCGGCAGCTGGTTTGTCTATTTTGTTGATTACAACTATAGGTTTAAGCCCTAAAGATAAAGCTTTTTTAACCACGAATTTAGTTTGTGGCATAACGCCTTCTTGAGCATCTACTAAAAGCAAAACTCCATCAATCATTTTTAAAACACGTTCTACTTCTCCGCCAAAATCAGCATGCCCTGGAGTATCTATGATGTTGATTTTTGTACCTTTGTAATTGATCGCTGTGTTTTTTGAAAGTATGGTAATGCCACGTTCTTTTTCTATATCGTTGCTATCCATAACGCGTTCCGAAATTTGTTCTCTTTCGCTAAAGGTGCCTGATTGTTTTAATAATTCATCTACCATAGTGGTTTTACCATGGTCAACGTGAGCTATAACTGCTATATTTCTAATGTTTTCCAAATTTTCTTCTCCAAAGCTAAATTTTTAAAAGCTTAAATTATACAAAAATTTAACTTAAACTACAAAGTATCAAAACTTGGAACACTTCTTGCTTTAAAAACTTATGAAATTAAAATTTTAAAAAGGAAGTTAAAATGTCAAAACCATTAAATGAAGAGATTTTTGTTGAATTTAAAAGTGATCTAGCTGAAAGAAAAAATGAAGTTTTGCTTCAAGTTTTAGAGCTTTTAGAAACTTTTAGATCAGATGAAAACGAAAAAATGGCAAGAATTTCAAGTGAGCTTACAGAAATTTTAGAAAATGAAGAAAATTTAGAGAAAATTTTAAATGCTAAAAATTTAGAAGAGCTTTTAAATATCTTAACTGCTTTAAATGAAGATAAGATGATTAAAGTATATGAAGATTCTTATTTGAAAGAAAAATTTCCTAATGTAATGGTAGATAAATTTTTAAAATAATTTTTTGAAGGAAAAGTGATGTCAAATTTAGCTCCGCAAAATGATGTTTTAAATCTTACGCCGAGTAAAACTTCTACTACTAGCAGTTCTTTTAGTAAAACTAGTAAAAATAAAGAACATGAAAGTAGTGATAGTAAAAATTCAACTCAAGATGATACGGAAAGTTTTTTAAATTCTTTGCTTAATTCTATCAATGAAACCAATGAATTTTTACCTGATCATATGAAGATCAGTCAAAAAGAAGTTGTTAATGAAGCGATGAGCAGACTTCAAAAAGGAGCTTTTGATGAGAGCGATAAGATAAGCATTTTCGAATCTGCTTCTTTTATGCAAATTCTTTCTTTGTTGGATAAGCTAAAAACAGATACAGCAGATGTTAAACTAGCAAATCTTTCTACTCAACTTTCAAGTCTTATTAAAACAGAGGCTAATTTTAATGCTTTAAAAGGTGCATCAAATCTTAGTGAGCTTTTGGACATAGCTAAAGATCTGGGCTTAAATGTAAAAAATATTAAAGTAGATCGTCTTCTTGATCTTAAAGCAACTTTTCCAAATTTAGATAAGGCTGATTTTTTTAAGGGTGCTGTGGATAATGTTTTTAAAGAAATCATCAATAATAAAATTTCCAATGTGAGTAAAAATTTAAATCACAATTTAGAAAATACAACTCATACTACAAGCACTCATTCTATGCAAAAAACAAATTCTAAAGATAGCGGTTCTTTGCTTTCTCAAACTTTAAAAAATTTAGATTCCATACTTTCATCCAAAGAAAGCAAACACGAAAAAAACGATAAAGTTAAATCAAAAATAGAAGAAGATACCACAGATGCTAAAAATACTTTAAAAAATATCAAAAATGATGAGTTTGCAAAAAATTTAACAGAAGAGTTAAATATAAAAGATCAAAAAAACCAAGATAATTTAAATAAAGAAAGCAAAGACTTAAACAAAGATTTTAATAAAGAGTTAAATAAAAATCAAGAAAAAAACAATTTAAATCAAGAAAATATACAAGATCAAAATAAAAATTTAAAGAACAATGATCAAAATTTAAATCTTGATAAAAATTTAAATAAAGAAATTGTTAAAGATACTCAGAATTTAGTTTCCAATTTAACACAAAAAGATTTTAATCTAAATAAAGAGTCTAAAAACAACAACAAAGAAAATAAAGATATAAAACAAAATTTCTTTGATCAAAAATTAAATTTTGAAAATTTAAATAAAACTCAAGTAGTTCAAAACAAAGAGAATAATGCAAATTTTAATAACAATACTACTAATAAAGAAACTTTTACTCAAGAGCAAACAAAAACGCACAGTGAAAATGTAGATAAAAATAGTTTAGATGAGTTAAATTCTTTAGTCAAAGACTTAAATAAAGTAACACAAAACAATGCTCGCAATATCACTCCTAAAGAGACTTTGCAACATTTTTCACAAGATTTAAAAGAGGCTGTAGATCAATATAAAGCGCCTATTACTAAACTTAGCATCACTCTAAATCCTAATAATCTTGGAGAAGTGGAGGTAACTTTGATACAAAGAGGCAATAACCTTCATATCAATTTCAACTCCAATACCAATGCAATGAATTTGTTTATCCAAAATCAAGCCGAGTTTAAAAATTCTCTTGTAAATATGGGATTTACTGGACTTGAAATGAATTTTAGTGATCAAGGTAAAAGAGAGCAAAATCAAAATCAAGGAAAAAATCGTAGTGGATATGGTTTTAAAGATGCTTTAGATGGAAAAAATGAAAGTGAAAAAGTCAATCTAGAGCTTGTTTTAGCGAAGTATTTTTAATTGGAACACTTATTGCTTAAATAATAAAAAACTAAATAAAAAGGAGTTTATAATGATATCATCATCGGATTGGAATTTAAATACCACTGCTACAACTTCAGGTACTACTTCTTCAGGAAGTACTAGTGGAACAACTAGAACAGATTCAAGCAGTAGCTCAGGAATAGTGAGCAATCCAAACGCTACCTTAGATAAGGATGCGTTTTTAAAACTTCTTTTGATAGAGCTTCAACATCAAGATCCAACAGATCCTATGGATAGCGATAAAATGCTTACTCAAACTTCGCAGCTTAGCGCACTTGAAATGCAGCAAAATACCAATACAACTATGCAAAAAATGGTTGAAACTATGCAAAAGCTTTCTGATTCTTTTAGTACAAGTATGAGTACTTCAGCTTTAGGGGCTATTGGTAAAATGGCAACTGTTTCAGATAATAAAATCAAACTTACAGGTGCAGATGAGCTTATCGCTCTTAAAATGTATTTGCCTGAAGATTCTGATGAAAACGGTGTTACGCTAGAAATTTATGATAGCAATAATAAACTTGTTTTCAGTGAAAAAAGCGATGCTAAATCTATTTCTCAAGGTTTATTTACTATGGAGTGGCCAGGAAGAAATAACGATGGGGTTTATGCAGGTGATGGTGAGTACACTGTTAAAATGGTTTATAATAATAAAAATGGTGAAAAAATCACTGCAAATTACGGAACTTATCCTATCGAAGGTGTTGTTTTTAAAGATGGTGTTGCCTATGCAAAAATGGCTGGACAAGAAGTTCCTTTTGATGCAATACAAGAAATAACAGATTATAAGCTTGGTTCATCTTCATCTACTGGAGGAAGCGGTTCAAGTGGAGACTCAAGTGGTGGTTCAAGCGATGGAGATTCTTCTGGGTCTGGATCTACAGAAGATGGCAACAAAGAGGAAAAGGCATAAGCCATGATGAATTCATTTTATAATGGGATTTCTGGAGTAAAAAGCAATAGCTTTGGTATTGATATCACTGCTAATAACATAGCAAATGTCAATACCACGGGCTTTAAATACTCTGATGCTCAATTTAAAGATATTTTTTATACTACCATAACAACCCAATCAACCAACCCTGCTCAAGGTGGTTATGGTAGCGGTGCAGCATCTTCTCAAGTTGTTTTCGAACAGGGTTCTCCTGTTGCAAGTGATGGCGAATTTGATGTGGCTTTGCAAGGAAAAGGATTTTTTGGGGTTTTAGGGGCTGATGGCAATGCTTACTATACTAGAAATGGATCATTTAGAAGAGATGCCAATGGATATTTGGTAGATTCTTATGGAAATTTTGTTTTAGGAACAATGAATCCTGCTTTTACTGGTATTAACTATAGCGATAGAGTTGCTGGGCTTATGGGGGATTATCTTAACACAGGAACTCCGGTAAATAATGGTTTTACTGTAAATTCAAATAATTCTTTCAGTATAGGCACAACCGCTTCTCAAGGGGCTATTAAAGTACCTGTGAATATGTATTTACCTCCTCAAGTAACTCAAAATGTAAAATGGAGTGGAAGTTTAAATACTAACACAACAACAGAAGTAGTTAAAGTAGATCTTGATCCTAGTAAATTTAACATTACAAAAACTGAAGATGGAAAATATGTAGTTAGTGGTAGTGTTAGCAAAGAAGATGTGTTTAGTGCTAAAGCGGGTGATAGGATTATTTTAAATTTCACTGATGATAATGGCGTAAAAACAAGCTTTGAAGCGACTTTAGATGAAAATCTAAATTTTAAAAGTAACGAGCTTGATTTAAAAGGATTGGATGAAAATAGCATCAAGCTTGATACAGCTCAAATTTCAACAGAGCAACAAAAAGCCAATAAAGATATTTTAGAATCCCCTATTTATAATGCAGATGGAAGTAAAAGCACTTTAAGGGTTACACTTGAAAGAGTTTTACCGCAAGAAGGCGATAATATACAATATAAAGCTATTGCACAAATTTATGATTCTAATGGCAATGCCGTAGGCAATCCGACTGAAGGAAATATGGTTTTTGATAAAAATGGTGCTTTGCTTCAAAACAATATTACAAGCATTGCAAATCCAAATGGTGGAACAATTAATATTGATTTAGGTTCTCCTTATGATGCTAACAAGCCTGGTTCGGGTTATAGTGGGATTTATATTAAACAAGGCGTCGAAAAAAATGTAGTTACACAACAAGATGGTGTAGCTGAAGGGTTTTTTGAACAATATAATATATCCGATGATGGAAGTATTGTTGCGCAATTTAGCAATGGTAAAAATGCTATAGTTGGAAAGCTTGCTTTATATAATTTTATCAATGAGCAAGGATTAGTTGCTATGGGAGATAATATTTTTGCAGCAACGGCAAATAGCGGTGATGCAAGTTTTATTATGAAAGATGGTCAAGTTGTTAATACAGCTAAATTTAAAGGCGGATTCTTAGAACAATCAAATGTTGATTTAAGCGCAGAGCTTTCAAACCTTATCGTAACTCAAAAAGCTTTTGATGCAAGCTCAAAAAGTATCACTACAAGTGATCAGATGATACAAAAAGCCATTAATATGAAAAGATAATTCTTAGGAATTATCTTTTTCTAATTTTTCAAAAATAATTTTAATTTCTTCTATGTCGCTTTCGCTATAATTATGGCTTGATTTAATATAACTTACTTGCTGTCCTTTTTCAAGATATAAAACCTTTTCATAGTCTTTTAAATTTATATGATGTTTTAGTTCAAGGTTGGTGTTTGTGTTAGGATAAAATTTTAAAAAATTATCCTCTCCGATATTTTCGGCTTTTATGTATATTTTTACATTGTAAACCATTTCATTTAAGAAATTTAATTTTGCATCAATTTGATATTTTAATTTTACAAGTTTTTTATACGAAATGCTAAGATGATTGTATTTTTTTATGATATCGTGATAAAGATTTGAAAATTTCATTTCTATGGCGCTAGGATTTTTAGTCTTTTGAAGTTTGATGATTTTGATTTGATTTTTGATTAGATAATCATAGTAATTTTGCATTTTGCTTATGGTGTCATCAAGCTTACTTTTTATTTTAAGGCTTAGATTTTTAAGATTTTCGCATTCTGTATCTGAGTTGTTTTCAATAGAAACTAGTGGTGAAACTACGATATTGTTTTTAAATTTTATATTGTTTGTTATGATTAGATTTTTTCTTGGATATAAAGTATTATCCGTTAGTAAATTGCAAATATAAATATTTTCTGCTTCTATTTTTCCACCCATGCAGTTTTCAACAAATACATTTTTAGCTATAATTGTCCCATTTTCTAAATTTTTTATATATACAGTGTCAGCTTGCAAAGTTCCTTTGTGTGTTGTAATAAAAATATCTTGTGCAAAAATTTCGCTTTTTGCATGAGTTAAGCCTTTGATACTGATATTTTTTCCATAAAGTTTTGTTGCTCCAACATTCCCATTTACTTTTATATTTGAAGCTTGAACATTTACAATACCTGATTTAATAGCATCATCACTTATATCAAAATTAGTGATTTCTAAGTTTATATTTTCATCGGTATTTGTTTTGATTGAACCGGTTGTTTTAAGCCCTATTTGTGATAATTTTAAATTATTTGCGATACAATATCCTGTATGATCTTTGTTTAAAAATCCATAATTGGCACTAAAATATTTAATTCTATCTTCTAATTCTTCTGTGTAAATGCTTTCATCTTTTATGATAAAAGGATTATCAAGAAAGGCTATTGGATTTAAATGAAGTATCTCTCCTCTTAAATTTCGTCCTTCTTTTCCAAGAATTCTATAAATGTATTCAAAAAGTAGCTCATTTTTTTCAATAGGTTTACAGTAGTTTCCTTCATCATAGTTAATATTTTCGTCAAAACATTCTTCGTTAACATCTCTATGATAAATAATTTCATCACTTTTATGTTCAATCTTATCTACACCTTTGGCAATTTCAAGCTCTATTTCTTTAATAGATGGACTTTTTTGTATTGATAAGATAAAATCATCAATCTTGTCAAATAAATTTTTATCAAGTCTTAAGATTAAAAATTTTTGTTTGATCATTATTTTGTAGATATTTTGCAAAATATCAAATTTTAAATTAGGATAATATTTAAAATTTTCTGTAAGGTTGATACTGGCTTTTAGATGGGTTAGGTTGGAGTTGGATCTAAGTTTGACTGTAAAAGGAAAACTTTGGGTTTTTGGGTAAATTTCTATAAGAAATTTTTGCACTATGGTATTGTAGTTTTTTACAAAAAAATCATCTGCATAAAATAAGTCAAAATCCTTTCTTTCATAAGTTTTTGTTTTTGCTGGTTTTACACTAGAACACAGAAGTTTAAAATCTATAACTCTAAAATCAAGAATTTGTTCTGTGTTTGCTTGTTCATGATTTAAACTTTCAAAAGGATTGAAAGTTTCTAAGGTTTTTACTTGAAAATTCATCTATCCCCCCCCCCATATCATTTTTTTGAGTCGTGAAATGGTGATTTTGTAGTGCATCTTCAAAAATAGCATTGAATTTTTCGAAATTTTGATTCAAATCAAAATAATCCAAATGAACTAAAATTTGCCCACATTTTTCGCACTTTAAGGTATTTTCTTTGCTAACAAGCTCTTGATGTATAGTCTGTGGAACTGCATGGATACGCAAAGAACAATTGCAAATATAATCATGAGTTTTTTCAGCTCTTAGGTCTTGTTTGATTGATTTTAGTTTTATGTATTGTTCTAAGGTATAATGGATTTCTTGAAGGTGTAGGGTTTTTTTTGTAAAATTAGCTATCCATAAATCTTCATTAGCAAAATGATCTAAAATCCAATCTTTGGTTAATATGGAAAGTTCTTGAGACATTTTTACAATATCATTTGAGTGTTCTAAAAGCTCTTTAGTTTTTTCTACTAATATTTGATGAGATTTTTTATGTTCTTCAATTAAAGGAAAATCAATGCTTTCCATAAATTTTTCTTCATCTTTAAAATGAATTTTGATGTATTGAAATAGCTTTACAAGAATTTGTTTTAAATCATTTTTGTGTTGTGTATTATTATCTTGAATGTTTAGAGCTAAATCATTTGCAAGATTGGTAATTTCAAAAATTAGTTCGTGTTGTTTGTCTAATTGCATATTTTTAATGCTAAAATCTCTACTCCATTTAACTTTCATATTTTTTCCTTGCGATATAAATTATTTTTATATCGTATTTTTAGAGAATAAAATAATAGTTTTTATAAATAAATTTTAAAAAATGTATAAAATTTTTAACCAATTTATTATTTATATATTATTTTTTTAGTTTTATAATTCTCAAGGCTTTTTAAGTATATTGTGATATAATTTTAGAGCCTTTTCTTAGACCTGTGCAATGCTATTTTAAGCACCGCTTCAGGGTGGGAACACAGCAGAGCACTTGATTTTAGTGTGTGCCGCAGTTATCTGGGGAAGGGTTTTATTCATTTTAAAATTCCCTATTTATTTTTCAATCAGGCTAGCTTTTTTATAAATTAAAAATTTATTTAAAAATTATAATTTTAAGATTTATTAAAATATTAGTTAACTAGAATTTCATTACCAATATCAAAAGATAAACAATGGATAGAAAGAAAATTCCCTTGTTGGTGCTGCGTATTTTATTGCAGCTGTGTTTTGGCCTATACCTACTCCTTGTAGGTTTGGAAGATAATTCTTGGCATTTTCTTGGGCTTTTTATTGCTGTGATTATGGCAGTGATTTTACAAGTAATGCCTTTGGGGCCTGTTTGTATGATAGCTATTGCCATAGTAGCTCTTAGTGGCATTACCACTACCCAATTGAAAATCTAAGTAAAATTTACACCAAAGCTACTTCGAAAACTTCTACGCAACAACTTATTGATGAGACTAAAATTTCCTTTAAATACTTCAGTACTTGATTTTTTATATCAAAAGAGTATAAGATGAAAAGGTAAATACTGCTATATCAAATTTAAAATCTAAAACGGGTATAAAAGACGCTTTAAGTGGTTTTTCAAATTCTCTTATTTAGCTTATAGTTATTCTATTATTGTGGCTCGTGGAGTTATTAAAACAGGACTTGGAGAGCATTTGGCTTATCATTTTATCAGTATTCTTGGTAAAAAAACCTTAGGTATTGCTTATTCTATAGCTTTTTGTGAAACTATTTTAGCTCCAGTTACTCCTTCAAATACTGCAAGAGCAGGGGCTATCATAAATCCTATAGTTCAAGTTATTGCAAGAAGTTTTAAATCCACTCCTGAAGATGGAACACAAAATAAAATAGGCACTTATCTTTCTTTGGTAAATTATCAAGAGCCAATCCTATTTCATCAGCTATGTTTATTACAGCTACAGCTCCAAATCCTTTGGTGCTTTATTTTCTCTCTCCGCTAGAAATTAAATCCACGCCTAATGCTTCTACTTTTGCTAAAGATAAATTAAAAGAACTTGTAAAAATGAAAAATAGTGAAAAAATCATTCTCAGTGTTTTTGTCTCGCTTTTACTTTTATGGGCTGGAGCTTTGGGCTTGTTTTTTTGGAATTTCTCTTGATGCGACTAGTGTGGCTTTGCTTGGGTTGTCTTTGGTGTTGATTAGTGGAGTTTTAACTTTTGGGGAAGTTTTGGCTGAAAAAGCTGCTTGGAATACTTTAGTATGGTTTTCAGCTCTTGTAATGATGGCAACTTTACTTGGCAAACTTGGCGTTACACAGTTTTTAGCTGAAGCTTAAGGTGAATTTGCTTCTGCTATGGGACTTGGGGAAATTTCTATTATGATATTTTTAAGCCTTGCTTTTTTTATATACACACTATTTCTTTGCTTCCATTACAGCTCATATATCAGCAATGTTTTTTGTTTTTTATAGTGCAGCTTGCCTTAGGAGCACCACCACTTTTTTATGCTTTTATTATGATAGCTTCAGGTAATGTTATGATGGCATTAACTCACTATGCAATAGGAACAGCTCCTGTTATTTTTGGAACAGGCTGTGTAACTCTTAAAAAATGGTGGAGTACAGGTTTTGTGATTTCCATAGTTGATATAGTAGTGATGATAGCTGTTGGGCTTGTTTAGTGGAAAATTTTAGGATTTTATTAATAATTTCTAGGAATTAATTCCTAGAAATTATTCTATAAAACCACTTGCTATGACTTTATCATGATCATAAAAGACTGCCATTTGTCCGCTAGCAAGCCCATAAACAGGATCTTTTAGGATGATTTTTGCACTTTTATCTTCATAAATTTCTACCTTGCAAGGTGTGGATTTTGAACGATAGCGGATTTTTACTTCGCAATCAAGCTCTTTAGCGTCTATAAAAAGATTGATATTTTTTAGGTTAAATTCACTGATTTTAAGCTCTTCTTTTGTTCCTACGATGATTTGATTTTGCTTAGGATTGATTTTTAAAACAAAATGTGGCTCATGTGCTCCACGCACTTCAAAACCTCTTCTTTTGCCTATGGTATAGTGCATATAGCCCTCATGTTTGCCTACTACTTTTCCGCTACTATCTAATACTTCTCCAGGAATTTTTGTATCCATAAACTGATCTAAAACTTGCACATAAGTATCTTCAACAAAGCAAATTTCAGAACTTTCCTTTTGGGTGGCAAAAGATTTTAAAACCTCTATAGTGGAAGCAAATTTTTTCACATCTTCTTTTTTCATTTCGCCTAGCGGAAAAATAAGATATTTTAAAGCTTCTTTATCTGCACTGGCCAAAAAATAGCTTTGATCCTTGCTTTCATCTACTGCGGTTTTTATTAAGTTGTTTTCAAGTCTTGCATAATGCCCTGTGGCAAGTTTTTCACAACCTAAACTTTTAGCAAATTCTAAAAGTTTTCCAAGTTTGATAAAACGGTTACATAAAGCGCAAGGATTTGGTGTTTTACCCTCTTTATAAGTATCCACAAAAGGCATGTAAACTTTGTTTTTAAAATCTTCTTGTAAGTCTAAAATATGATAAGGAATTTGCAAAAAGTTTGCAACTTTTTCTACTTTTTTGATATTTTCTTCGTGATAATTTGGTTTGCCATGAAGTTTCATATAACAACCTATAACTTCATGACCTAAATTTTTAAGTTTATAAGCAGTGACTGTACTATCAACTCCACCGCTCATAGCGACTAGAATTTTCATTAAATTTCCTTTAAAGTATTAATTATAAAATCCAAGTCGTCAGTGATTTTATACTTTAACTCATCTCCTTTAGAAATCACTTCAAGTTTGAGTAAAGAATTTCTGACGAACTCATCAAAACCTCGCCAAAATTCACTCCCAAACAAAATAATAGGAACATCTTTTTTAAATTCTAACTGTTTTAATGTAAGAATTTCACACAATTCATCAAGTGTTCCAAAGCCGCCTGGGAAGATCACAAAAGCTAGACTCTTTTCAATAAGAGCCATTTTGCGTATGGCTAAGCTCTCAAAAGTAATATTATATTCTACAAAATCATTAAGTTTTTGCTCGTGAGGTAAAAATATATTAAACCCTACAGAACTCATTGAATTTGTATTATTGTTTTGTGAAAAAGCACCTTCGTTGGCTGCACGCATAATACCACCACCTCCACCACTTATCACACAAAAACCATTTTGAACACATTTTTGTGCCAAAATTTTAGCCTGCTGATAATAAAAATTATCTTCTTTAAGTCTTGCTGAACCAAAAAAAGTTACGGCATTTTTTAGGTTTGGTATGTTAGCAAATTTTTCTAAATCTTGGCTTATTTTTTCATTCATTTTTCAACCTTTAGTTAAAATAAATTCCATTCTAGCTAAAAATTTATAATAAGTTCTTTATTATATAAGTTTTAATAGGTTTATTTTATTAAGATTAGGAATTTAAAGACTTTTAAATCCTTAAGCTTTAATATCTATACTTTTTTGTGCAGTATTTTGAGAAATAATTTTGTTAAATTCTCCTGTGTTATCATCACTAAATTTCATACCAAAAAGAAGTTCTAACTCATCGCTTGTGCCAAATTTATTTTCCAGTAGCTTTTTTAAAGGCTCATTCATTTTATTATCATCTTTATAGGTTTCGCTTGAACTTTGCGCTTGTATAGGTTTAAATGACTTTTTTTTGTCTTCTTCTGAAGTTTCTTTGTTATTTGTATTTTTTGTAGGATTGTTTAAATTTTCTTTTTGTTCTAGTATTTTTTGTTTAAAATCATCAATGCTCATATCTGAATTTAATAAATCAAAAAGCTTAAAAATATCTCCTTTAAAATTCATACTATTTTCACTTATGAATTTGTTTAAATTATCAATTTCACTTTGACTCATAGTTTTATCAAATCCTTGCATTTTGCCTAAAATACTTGTTTGTCCTTCGATAAAATAGTTTTTTGCTTGAAATCCAGTAAAGAAAGTCATAAAAATACCACTTTTTGTTATAGTTTTATCATTATTACTATAAGGAGTAGGATCTATTAAAGAATATTTAAAAATATCACTTTTATCATCAAGTGAGAAAAAAGTCATTATTTTTATATTATGGGAAGTCGGAGAGTAATTTTGATAATTAGATATAAAATCTTTATACTCTTTATCATTTAAATTATATTTTTTATTTATCTCCAAAGTATTTTGATTAAATTCGAAACCTTGTGGTATTTTTACTAAGTCTTCTTTTGTAAAATTGATTTTATTGTTTAACTCATCATTTAAAAGTTGTGAAAATACTTTATAAGCATTTCCTATACTTTTTGCTATATCAATATTAATATAACTTGATAATAGACTTTTTGTTTGAATATTAACAAAATTTTCTATATCTTTAGCATAAATCTTATAATCTTTTGGTAAGCCTGCAGCTTCGTTAAAATCGCTTGTAAAAAAGCCATCTTTATCTACGCCATATCCTAGCATTTTACTTACTGCCCTAGATTTATCGCTTACAAGGCTTGAGTTATCATTTGCAACATTAGATGATTTTATATTTGAAGTATTATTACTAAAAGTATTTGTGTAATTGTAGCTTGAATAAGAATTTATACCATTAATCATTTTTACCTTCCTGTAAGTAAAGTTTTATTTATAAGATAAATCGGCAAAAATGATTTTTTCATAAGTTTTTTATCTTCTAGCTCTAGCAGTCCAGCCACCAAGATTACTTTCAAATTGAGTTTTATATTTCATAGTTAATTCTTTAATAACCTGATTATTATTTAAAATCTCACTCGAATTAACTCTATGCAACCCCGTTTGTCTATCAAGTAGTGCAACACCATAGTTAAAAAGAACATAAGGTTTTCCCGAGCTTGATATTGCGATATTTCTTTTTACTGTATAACCTAAAAATGTATTTGAAAAAGTGTTATCGCCAGTTACGGTATAAATGGCTACCAACTGTTTATATGTTGTTGTATTATCTGGAATAGCTAATGCTATATATTCAGAATTTCCAAGTTTGCTTGTAAGAACTTGATATCCACCTTAACTTGTTTCATCTCATCTAAATTAAGAGCCTTAACTCCTTGAGAATTATCGCTTAAAGCACCATTACTAACCTTAGCTAAAAAATCCCCAGCAAAAGCAGAACTTGTAAATAAAGAACCCAAAATTAAACAATTTACTAATTTTTTTAACATATAATTCTCCTTTTCTTAACTATTTTACTCTTTATTTGAATAATATCATAAATTATATATTAAAATCAAATTTTTTTATTTGGAACATTCATTGCTTTAAAAAAATTTTTTAAAATATTTAGAAAGGTAACAATGAAAAAGATTTATTTAACATTTATGGTTTTAGTCAGTTGTGTTTTTGCTAGTGATGAACTAAATATAGACAGTTTGTTTAAAAAGCAAATAGGTTTAAGAAGTATTACAAGCTTTTCTTTACTTAGCACAGGAAATGCAAACTCGTATTCTCTTTATCCTAATATAACAATAGGCGGAGATCCTACAATTTGGAATGATACAAAGCAAGTGTTTTTAACTCAAACTTTCATTTATACCCTAACACCTAAGTTTGACATACTTATTTCAGGGGGCGGAAGTTATGCAAGACAAGAATATACAAACTTTTTTACAAATGAGTATTCTAGTAAAAACAGAATAGGTTTTGATAGTTTATGGCTAGGTTTTATTTATACAGGCGATAGCATTGCAGATTTAATTCCACAAATTACCTTTCAAGCTGCAGTCGTTCAAAGAGAAAAAGCAGTCAATCAAACCAAAAACTTTTACCTAAAATCACAAAGCTTACAAGCTAGTCTAAGGGGATATAGCGATCCTGTTGTATATAGCATTTATACCGGCTTTGGTTATAACCAATCAAGAAAATTTAAAACCCTTAAAATAGAGTATGGAAATAGTATTTATGTGGGTGGGGATTTATCTATTATTCTAAGTCCTAAAATTACTTTAGATTTAGGAGCAGAGCAAAGATTTCAAACCGAGCAAAAAATTAATGGTTATCAAAATTCTGAAGTGCGTTCTATTCCAACTTTAAGTTTAGGTTCTACTTATAGCATTAATTCAGATACCGCAGTTTCTGTTAATGCTAGTTTTGGAGGAAGCTCTGCTTCTCCTGATAGCATATTTGGGATAAGCTTATGGAAAAAATTCTAAAAATTTTATTATTTTTACCCATTCTTACTTTGAGCGCAAAAGCGGAATGGGTAGTTAAATCCTATCAAGAAATTAAAAACGAAAGAGTAATAAGGCAAACTTACGAGCAATCTTGTGGGGCTTCATCTTTGGCAACTTTACTCAATATACTTGATGATAAAAAGTTTGATGAACTTGAACTTTTAAAGATTATGAGTGGACAGGAACTTTATACGGATATGGTAAGCTTTGCAGATTTAAGCGATGCAGTTAAAAAACTAGGCTATGAAAGCAATTCATATCAAATCAATAGAGAAAACTTGGATAAACTTGTAAATATTCCAATGCTTGTAAAAATTGAAGATGATCCACGCTTTCCACATTTTGTTATAATTATCAATCATAAAGGTAATTATTTACAAGTGCTTGATCCAAGTCATGGAGAATATATAAGTTCTAAAAGTCAATTTTTTAGTATTTGGGATAGATATAATAAAGGTGGTTATGCTTTAATTGTTGCTCCTAAAAAAGAGCTAAAACCTTTTAAGTTAAATACTCCAAAATCTTTACATTTTGATTTCAGCCCTTTTAGTTTGTTTTAGTTTTAATTCGTTTATATTTATTATTCTTAATTTGTAGGCTAAAACTTTTTATCTTAGTTGTTCTAATCTTTCTTTTTTAGAACCAATTTCTGTAATTTGAACGCCGAAGTTACCATCGACAATTACTACCTCGCCATAAGCAATTCTTTTATCCCCAATTAAAATTTCAAGCGGATCGTTTGCAAGTTGATTAAGCTCCACAACTGAGCCTATATCCATAGTTAAAACATCTTTTAAAAGCATTTTTTTATTGCCTATACGCACACGAACAGGTAAACGCACATCCATGATAAGATTGATATTTTTAAGCTCTTCGCTAAGCATTATCGCTTTTTCTTCAGTATTGTGATTAGAATCAGTGCTTGTATTTCCTGTTTCAGCAGGTTTCCCGCTTAGGATGTTATGGAGTGTTTGATCCATGGCTAAAGAAACTTGTTCTTCTAAATCGCCTATTTTTACATCATATAAAAATAATTTTTTAAAATCTTTAAAATCTACGCTTTCAGGCACAAATTCACAAGATTCTATGCTAAAATCCATTTTTGGAATGTCTTTTTGGGCTCCTAAGGTTGTAGAAAATGCTGAAATGATATTTTGGATGGCTTCTTTAGCTGCATCCATTTCATCAGGACCTAGTTTATCGTTTTTGGTGATCTCTTCTTCACCCATCATCCATTCACCAATAGCACTCATTAAAACAGCACCAGCTAAAATTCCTATTTTTCCACCATTTGCTATATTAAATATAGCATACACTAAAGGTGCTTTTAAAGTATCGCTTGCATTGACATCAAATTCTTTATATTCGCTAAATTCAGCACTTTTTCCTGTTAAACCTTCAATGGTGCTGATGCATTCATTTGTAAACATTTTTAAAAAATCATTGATCATATTTCTTCATCCTCCTCTTCAGGCTCATCATAAACACTAGCTTTAGCTTTACGCTCTTCTTCGTATTTTTCCAAAATTTCTTTGATTTCATCTTTATCTGTGCGTATAAGTTCTAAAATTTTAATAGATTTTCTAAAACGATGCAATCCAATTTGTGCTAAGAAAACATCTTTTTTATCGATGCTTACTATAGCTTTATCATCTGCTTCTCTATCAAGTCTTAAGATATCGCCTTGTTTAAGTTCTAAAAATTCATGAACATTAATTAAGGTTTTTCCTAAAATTGCCTCATATACCACTTCAGCACGACCGATTAAAGTTTTAAGTTCTTTGTTGCGTGATTTTTTGGCTGAGGTTTCACCCATCATAATATCACGGTTTGCTAAACGGCTTAATATACTTTCTAAATGTACTACAGGATAGCAGATATTTACCATTCCGCTTGAATTTCCTATGATGATTTCCATTACCACCATGATAACAATCTCATTTTGAGATACGATTTGTACAACATTTGGACTTGATTCTTTAGCTTCTATACTAGGATAAATTTCAGTTACGGTAGCCCAGCTTTCTTTAAGTCTTTGCATAATGATACGCAAAATAGAATCAAGCAAATTAAGCTCAATATCCGTAAGCTCACGCGAAGCTTCATAGCTATCACCTTGTCCGCCCAAAAGTCTATCTATCATAGGAAAAGCTATGCTTGGATTGATTTCTAAAACACAGTTTCCATCTAAAGGTTTGATAGAAAAAACGTTAAAACTTGTTGGGCTTGGCAAAGACATTAAAAACTCTCCATAAGTCATCTGATCGACTGAATGAAGTTTAGTTTCAACAATACTTCTCATCATCGATGAAATTTGAGAGGCTAAATTTCTTGCTAATTTATCATGTATGCCTTTGATTGTCCTAAGTTGTTCTTTTGAAACTCTGTTGGGACGCTTAAAATCATATACAACGATATTTCTTTCATCTTTTTCATCTTTTGAATTTGAGGCTATGGGTGTGTCGGTGTTATCATCGACAACTTCAAGTAGAGCATCAATTTCTTCTTGGGAGAGTATCTCAGCCATTACACTAGCCTTTCTCTAAGTTTTTTAAGAAGTTTTTTGTGAATTTGTGAAATTCTGCTTTCACTGATTTGTAAAATTTCACTGATTTCTTTTAGGCTTAATTCTTCATAATAATAAAGCTGAATAATTAACTGATCGCGCTCTTTAAGATCATCTAGCACTTCGTGAATTTTTTCTAAAAGTTCTTCTTTTTCAATTTTTTCTAAAGTATTGTCTTCATTATAAAGTTCGATTTGCTCATCAATGGGCAGGGTATAGCTAATAGCATGAGCTGTTCTTACTTCTTTGATTTTTTCTACATCTAAATCAAGTTTTTTGGCTAGATACTCATCATCAGGTTCGCATTCATGTTCTAAAAAATATTCATCCATGATTGCATCAATATCTTTAATAATTTTACGATTATTTCGACTCATTACATCAAGACTTCTAAGATAATCAAGCATAGAGCCGTTAACTCTTTTTCTTGCAAAACCCCAGAAGTTATCATTTTGTTCTTTATCGTAACGGCGTGAAAGCTTTATCATTTCTTCAACGCCTATGCTAATAAGATCATTAACATCTATACTTGAAGGCAAGCGTTCTTTTAGTCTAAAAGCCATAGCACGCAGAGCTGGCATGTAAGAAAGCACAAGCTCATCTTGCTCTTTCTTTAGCATTTGTGCATAAGCTTTAGGCGGCTCTTTTAGCATTTCTTCGTCTTTCTTTGAATTCATTTTTCTTTAGCTCTTCTCTTTCTTCATTGAGCTTTTCTAAAATTATATCCATTTTCTTTTCACGAATAACTAAATCGTTGATAATATTATTGCTAGTTTTTTCATAATCGTGTTTATTAAAGATTCTGCCACTAATTTTCTTTACATCTATAAAATTCATAATAGCAATATGAACAAAAACATAAAACATAAAAGTAATAAAACAAGTAAAAATCAGTATATCAAAGGCTTCATCTATACTAATAATGCTAAATGCAAGTCCTATAAAAAATCCACAAACAGTGAAAAATGCTACGTAATTTTCTGGCCTCATAATCTCTTCTCTTTATTGCTAAAATCTTTCAATAATTTTTCTAAAAAAACTTGAAAAACTACGATTTGAAACATTATCAAGCACTTTCCGTTCCAATCTATATAAAAGCTTGGAAGCTAGGGCTTTAATCTCATCACTTGAGGCTGTGTTTTCATCGCTAAATAAAGTTCTTTTTTTAATACTACCACTTACATCTTTAGAAGCGCTTAAATGACCTAAGAATTCTAAATTTAAAGGATTTTTAATGTTTGCATCTGCAACTTTTTTAATATTTTCAAAAACTTTTAAAGCTTCATTTTCATTTTTTACAACATTAAAGAGCATTAGTAAATTTTCTTTTGTCTTAGAAGTTGTTTTTATGGTTGCATACGCATCAGTGATTGCTGCAGGATCAGGAACAGTTACTACTATAACTTCATCAGCCATTTCTAAAAAATTTAAAATATTTCCACCAATACCCGCGCCTGTGTCGATAATAAGAAAATCAAGTTCATCTAAAATACTTGCTTGATTTAAAAATCTCTCGTAAATATTTTTATCATTATATTTTAAAATCTCATCTCCACTTTCGCCTGGGATGAGCCATAAATTTGGCTTAACTTCTATTAAAATGTCTTCCAAGGAGCATTCTCCGCGTAAAACATGCAAGAGATTTTTTTGTATGCGTACATTTAAAATGACATCCAAATTTGCCAAGCCAATATCAGCATCAAAAAGCCCAACTTTATAGCCATTATTTGCTAAAACATTGGCTAGATTCGCGCTAATCGTACTTTTTCCAACGCCACCTTTTCCACTTGTAATAGCTATAAAATGAGTGTTTTGGGATTTTTTGGTTCCATTTTGACTCATGAGATTGCGAAGTTTATTTGCTTGGTTATTCATTATTTTTTCCTTTGTTAAACCCTTCTAAAATACAATGAACTAGAAAATCACTATTGGCTACTTCTAAATCATCTGGCACTTCTTGTCCTATAGAGAAAAAGCTTAGAGGAATATTTGTTTCATAAACAAGAGAGAAGATATTTCCAAAAACCTTTGTTTCATCAAATTTAGTAATAATCAAAGTATCAATATTTAAGAATGAAAAATTTTTATAAATTTCCATTAAATCTTCCTGTTTGGTGTTTGCAGAAACCACTAAATTTACATCAATTTCTGCATTTGAGTGCATTAAAAATTCTTTAGTTTTAGCAAGTTTGCTTTGATCGTATTGTGAATTTCCTATAGTATCAACTAAAATTACTTCGCAATTATTTAAGCTTTTTATCGCTTCATCTAAATCCTTTGGTTCTATGCTATCAATAATAGGAAGTTTCATCATTTTTGCATACTGAAAAAGTTGCTCAACCGCACCGATTCTATAAGTATCAAGCGTAATAATACCTGTTTTATAACGCTTATCTCCATAAGCATAGCGAAAAGCTAACTTAGCTAAGGTTGTTGTTTTTCCGACTCCTGTTGGGCCTACTAGCATCATGATTTTTTGTTTTTTTATATCGCTTTCAACACGACAAGGCAAGATATTTCTTAAAAGTGAGTGAAAATATCTTTGAACCGCATCTTTGTTGGTTTTCATAGCAGCTGGCATATTTTCTATAGTTGCTTTCATAATCGCTTCTAGATGATTTTCAAGCATTCCACTTTCTTTGGCTTGTTTATAAATACTTGCAAATTCAGGAGGTATAATAAGATTTTTTCTAGCTTCAGCTTTATCGTCCCACATCATATCTGCAAGAAGATCTATTTTATCGTTAAGCTTGTTGATTTGTTTTTCAAATTGCTTT
Source organism: Campylobacter sp. BCW_6461 (assembly GCF_001762735.1). Taxonomy (NCBI): domain Bacteria; kingdom Pseudomonadati; phylum Campylobacterota; class Epsilonproteobacteria; order Campylobacterales; family Campylobacteraceae; genus Campylobacter; species Campylobacter sp. BCW_6461. Next base: position 40,533 of record NZ_MJXJ01000025.1, read on the forward strand.
TCAAAATTTTCTATTTTTTTATTATAATTTGGATTAGGGGTGTAATTTTCTAAAGGTGTGTTTGTGACTTTAGAAATTTCATTGCTAACTTCACTTAGTTTTTCTTTAAAATCATCAAAGCCTAGAGTCTTATTTTGATGAGGGTTGATTTTGTTTTGTGGAAAATCTTGATAGGTTTTTTTAGTTAAGTCATTGTTTTTGACAGTGTTTAAATTTGTATTTAAGCGAGTGTTTGAGAAATCCAAGACTACATCTTCATCTTCTTGAGGGATTTGAGATCTAATTTTTTCTTCTGCAAGAGAGGTAGAAGATGGTTTTGGCGAGCTTTTTTTTGCAGGTAAAGATTTTCCTTGTTTTTTTAAGTGTTCTTCATAGTCGCTTTCTTCTATGGCTACCATAACCTCATAAAGCGCACTGCGATTTAAGGTTTTAGGACGAATTTGTTTATTTGTTATAATTAAAGCTTTATCTCCGTAATCTTCTTTTACTTTGGGTATAATTTGTTCTGTATCTTCAACAGTAAAAGTATGTATAAGTTGTCCCATTTATATTCCTTATATCATGCCTAAAGGCAAAATTACACTCACTCTTTCTTTAGCCCCTTTATGAGGCACCTCACACCACTTATCACGCTTGACTTTTTGTGAAAAGTATAAAAGATCTAAATCAAGCGTTCTAGGAGCGTTTTTGAAAGTTCTCTTGCGTTTAAATTTTACTTCATAATAAAGTAAAACTTTCAAAAGTGCTCGTGCATGCAAATTAGTTTGTATCAACATAACAGCATTGGTAAAATCTTTTTGCTCTTTAAAACCAAAGGCTTCATTTATCAACATAGGAGATGTGGATAAAATTTTAAATCTTTTATCATCCATCATTACTCGAAAAAGCATATCAAATCTTTTTTTTTCGGGCTCTATATTGCTTCCTAAGCCTATAAGAGCTAAATATTTAAAAGATCGTATATTTTGACTAAAAAAAGGAAAAAAACGACTTTTTTCAAAGTGTTTTACTCCTTGAATTTTTAGCATTATTATTTATTCGTTTGTTGTGCTTGTTGCATCGCACGCAAATTTTTTATTTGTTCGCAAATTTGAATTATACCCATTAAAGCCAAGTGATAGCCAAAAGGACCAAAACCAACAATAGTTCCAGAACATACAGGCGCTATAAGACTTTTTTGACGAAATTCTTCTCTGCGATAAACATTGCTAATATGTACTTCAATTGTAGGCAAAGCTACTGCTGCAATAGCATCGCGAATAGCTACTGAAGTATGAGTATAGCCTGCTGCGTTGATAATAATTCCATCAACTGTGCCAAGACATTCTTGAATTTTATCTACGATTTCACCTTCAAAATTACTTTGGAAAAAGTCAAGTTCTACATTGTTTTGAGATGCTGCAAGTTTCATTTGCTCATGAATTTCTTCCATTTTCATAGCACCATAAATTCCCACTTCTCTTACGCCAAGCATATTAACATTTGGGCCTTGGATAATCATTATTTTCATGGATTTAACCTTAAAAATTTATTTTTAACCTTTTATTATAACATTTTAAAAATAAATTTTTGCTACAATGTAATTTTTGAAAGGAAAATCGTGTTTATAGTTACTGCAAGATATCTTTTTTTATGCGATGAAGATTTTACGATACTAGAAAATCAAGCCTTTGTTTTTGAAGATAAAATTTTAGAATTGGGTGAATTGGATAATTTAAGAAAAAAATATCCCAAGGCTAAAATCATCAAAACACCTAAAAATTCGGTTATTTTACCTGCTTTTATAAATCCTCACACACACTTAGAATTTAGTGCAAATTCAACAACTTTACATTTTGGAGAATTTTTAATTTGGCTTAAAAGTGTTATAAATTCTCGTTCCATGTTAAATGCACAGGCCAAAGAAGAATTAATACTTCAAAGTATTAAAAAAATGCAAAAAAGCGGTATAGGCACTATAGGTGAAATTTCAAGTTTTGGGAGTGATTTAGATCCTTGCTTAAAGGCTAGTCACAAGGGTATGCGTATAGTATTTTTTAATGAAATTTTGGGTACAAATGAAAATCAAGTTGAAGATAAAAAACAAGAATTTTTAAAAAGATTTGAAAATTCTTTGAAATTTAAAAATGATTTTTTTATCCCGGCAATTTCGATTCATTCTCCTTATTCAACTCATCCTAGTTTGGCTCATTTTGCTCTTGATTTAGCTAAAAAGCAAAATTTACTAGTTAGTACGCATTTTTTAGAAAGTAAGGCTGAAAATATCTGGCTTAGAGAGTCTAAAGGGAGTTTTAAAAAATGGCTTGAAAATTTCACACTTCATCCTAAGCCTCTTTATACACCAAAGGATTTTGTTAAACTTTTTAAAGGAGTAAGGACTCTTTTTACGCATTGTGTTTATCTAAAAGAATATGAATGGTTAGATAAAAATTTACATTCTATTACACATTGTGCATTTTCAAATCGCCTTTTAAGTCAAAAAAGCTTAGATTTAAAAACGGCTTTAAAAAGTGGATTAAATATCCATTTAGGAACCGATGGACTTAGCTCAAATATTTCATTGTCTTTACTTGATGAAATGCGCGCGAATTTGCTTATACATAAGAATTTTGATTTATTAGAGTTAGCCTCTAAGCTTTTGCAAATGGTAACACTTTATCCTGCAAGGGCTTTAAATTTAAATTTAGGAGAGCTTAAAAAAGGTAAAATTGCTGATTTTAACGTATTTGAGCTAGGAGAATGTGATAAAAAGCAAGCTCCTTTGCAGTTTATTTTAAATGCTAAGGAAGTAGATAAATTATTTATAAAAGGAAAAGAATGCAAATTTTAAAATCATTTTTTAAGGCTTTAGGATGCGGTATAAAATTTATCAATACTTATTTTAAAACCTTTGTTTTATTGTTGATTGTTATATGGATTTTAATGCCTAGTGCAAATTCAAGCTCCAATCTTGCAAATTTAGAACGCATTGATTTAAAGGGTGAAATTTTTGACAGCTCTGCGGTTTTGGAAAAAATTATCAATGCTAAAAATGATAGCAATATTAAAGGAGTGCTTTTTGTTATAGACTCTCCTGGTGGAGCTTTTGCTCCTAGTATGGAACTAGCTCTAGCTATAAAGGATTTAAAAATTAAAAAGCCTGTGCTTGTTTATGCAAGCGGAACTATGGCAAGCGGAAGTTATTTAGCAGGAGTTGGAGCTAATAAAATTTTAGCCAATCCAGCAAGTTTTATAGGCTCTATCGGTGTGATTATGCAAGGAGCTGATTTAAGCGGATTGGCTAATAAACTCGGTATTAAAGAACAAACTATTCAAGCGGGTGAATTTAAAAGTGCTGGAACTTTTGCAAGAGCTTGGAATGAGAATGAAAGAAATTTTTTACAGGGTTTAATTGATCAAAGTTATGATCTTTTTACAGGTTTTGTTGTCAAGGAAAGAGCATTAGATCTTAATAAAAAAGATCAATGGGCAAATGCAAGAGTGTTTTTAGCTGCCAAGGCTAAGGAGCTTGGTCTTATAGATGAGCTTAGTAATTATGAAAATGCTAAAAAGGAGCTTGAAAAACTTGCTAATGTTTCAAATCCTGTTTGGAAAGAAGAAGATAAGATTGATAAATTTCTTAACCGCCTAGAAGGACAAACATCAAGCTTGATAAGTAAAAGCTTAATCGAAATCGCTTATAAAACTAATAGCAGTTTTATAAACGCTAGATAAAATATATAAATATTTTTATTTAATTTTTGTAATATTTTTATGGAATAATTATTTATATCTTAGATAAGGAGTAAAATAATGAAAAAATATTGTTTTTTTCGAAGTTAAAGGTGGGAGTGATAAAGGTGAAGATGGCTATAGAAAAGATACCATGCCTATGGTAAATGCCTTAAAAGCTAAGGGTTGGAATGCTGAGGTGATTTTTTTTGAAGTGGGTAAAAAAGATGAAATTTACAAATATGTAAAAGAAAATTTTGATGGTTATGTTTCTCGCATCAATCCTGGCAATCTTAAAGAAGAAAATGAGTATTTTGATATGTTAAGAAAACTTTGTGCCGATAAGCTTGTAGGTATGCCTCATCCTGATGCTATGATGGGTTATGGTGCTAAAGATGCACTTACAAAATTAGCAGATACTGATCTTGTTCCAAGCGATACTTATGCTTACTATGATATTAAGACTTTTAAAGAAAATTTTCCAAAAAGTTTGGCTAAAGGTGAAAGGGTTTTAAAACAAAATCGTGGCTCTACAGGAGAGGGAATTTGGCGTGTGAGTGTAGAGGGTAATGCTAGTGGAGATAGTTTGCCTTTAAACGCAAAAATCAAATGCACAGAAGCTAAGGATAATCATGTAGAACATAGAGAGCTTGGGGAATTTATGGATTTTTGTGAGCAATATATCATAGGTGATAATGGTATGCTTGTGGATATGACTTTTTTACCGCGCATTAAAGAAGGTGAAATCAGACTTTTAATGCTTTATAACACCCCTGTAAATGTAGTGCATAAAAAACCAGCTGAAGATGCTGATGCTTTTTCTGCTACGCTTTTTAGTGGGGCAAAATATCGCTATGATAAGCCAGAAGATTGGAAAACTTTGGTGGATATGTTTTTAGGCGAGCTTCCTAAGGTAAGGGAAAAATTAGGCAATTACGACTTACCATTGATTTGGACGGCTGATTTTATTTTAGATACTGATGAAAAGGGCAATGATAAATATGTTTTAGGCGAGATTAATTGTTCTTGTGTAGGCTTTACTTCTCATTTAGAACTTGCTGATGAAGTAGCTTCAAATATTATTAATATTGTAAGTAAAACTAAGGCTTAGTCTTTAAGCTTAATGTCCATTTTATTATTGCAAAATGGACATTCTTTTTCTATTGTTTTTAAGTTTGAGCTATATTCTATCGAGAAAAAATTTTCACAAAATGAGCATTTTGTATCTTTGGTTAGCATAGGATAGGAATAGTCAAATTTATCCAAAATAAAATATTTTATTTTTTATCCTTAAATTTCCTTCTTTGTCTAACTTATACTTTATTTATTATTTTAACGCATAAATAGTTAATTAGAAATTTTCTGAATATTTTTTATAAAACTGTATGGCTTCTTTGCATTTTTTACATTTAAATTTTACGCCCTTAAGTTGAATTTTTTGATGAATTTCAAATGGTACATCATGCATTTGTTCTACGCATTCGCATGTATAAAGATAAACTGTATTTTCATCATCTTTTTCTTCTTTGACTTCTTCAAAGCTTACTTCCCCATCATCTTCAGAAGTTAAAGAAGATCTTCTGTATTGTTCAACTTTCACATCTTTATAGAGTATATGTTCTAAAAGCCATTTTTTAGAAACTGTGTAAAGCTTCTCTTTTAAATCATTAGTGGTTTTTATGTTTTGTATAAGATAAGACATATCACGAATGATATTTTATGCATGATTTTGTGTTCATTTAAATAAGGATAATGAATTTCTTGCATATAATCTTCTTCATTACTAAAATGTTCTTTCATATAGTTAAAAAGTTCTGTTAAAATTTCTTTGAGTTCTTCTCGTTTTACAAATTTATAAACAGCACTTTCAACCTTGCTTGCAAGTTCACAAAGTTTTTGGTGTTGAATGTTAATCATTGTGTCATGAATACTGTATTTTCATTCCAAGTTGGAATTAGTTTATCTAAAAGCACCTTCTTTAATTTTTGTATTTAAAAATTAATTTAATATATTTGAGTGAAATATTACATAATATTTTATTAAAATATTATTAATTAGAAATTATTTATTTTATTTATATTTGTATAATATAAAAAATATATATAATTAATATTAAAAATTAAGACTTACTGATTCTAGTATAGAATCAGTAAATAATAATATGTGCAATTTGTGGCCCATGAACACCAAAAACAGTGATAAGTTCTATATCTGCTGTTCTTGAAGGCCCTGCTATAAATAAGATATTAGTAGGTAAAATTTCATTTTCTTTTTTTACTAAATTTAAAGCTTCGCTAAGACTTTTAACAACATTTTCTTTTTTAAGCAATACTATGCAAAGTTTAGGTGCAAGGCTTAGCATTCTAGGTTGGGTTTTACTTGAAGGTATAAGTGCAACTCCGTGAGAGCTTACCCCTGCTCTTGCGTGAATGATGGAAAAATCACTATGAAAAACTTCAGATCTTAAATTTTCGATTTCTTTATCAAAGCAAATCTTTTTTTCTGCTTTGATTTGTTCTAAATTTAAATTTAAATCCGCTCCATAAATCATACTTTTAAAGCCATATTTTGCGACAATTTCATTGATTTTTTCTTCTAAGGTATCTTTTGTAGCATTTTCAACGATGTATTTGTTATCGCTCATTTTTTGCTTCATTTCTGCAAGCATATCTTGGGTGGTTTGGATATGTTCTACAGGATCTATACTTTCAATACGCGTAAAGTCTGTTTCTTTGTAAGCTTTTTTAAGATGTTCTAAAATACTTGCTTTACTTTTGCTTGAAATTTCATCGATTTTACTCATAGCTTACTCCTTCTAGTTTTTGCACTTCTTTATAAAGATCCATTTTAATTTGAGGTAATTCTTTAAAAGCGTACCATTTTTTAATCACAGGCAAAATGCTTGCGAAATTTTGCACTGCCCAGTTGAAATAATGTGCTTTTGAAAGTGAAAAACGCCATTTATCTCCATTGGTTGCGATATTTTTAAATTGTTTAAAAGCAAAGGCTTCTAGGGCATTGTGATGAACATTGTTTGCTCCTAAAGGTGGATTTTTACCTTGTCCTATTTTATCGCATCTTAATTTGCGAATAAGATCAGCCAAAGGAATTTGCACTGGACAAACTTCAGAACAACGCCCGCAAAGTGAACAGAAATTCAAAATATCTCCTGTATGATCTATACCAAAAATATTAGGACTGATTACTTCTCCTATAGGTCCTGGATAAGTGGTTTGATAGGCATGTCCGCCGATTTGATCATAAACAGGGCAAAAATTCATACAAGCCCCACATCGAATACAACGCAAAGCCTCATAATAATCCTCATGAGCTAACATTTTAGAGCGATTGTGATCAAATAAAATCACATGTACTTCTTTAGGGCCATCTAAATCCCCATTTTTTCTAGGGCCTGTAATGATATTGTTATAAGTTGGTATAAATTGTCCTGTGGCTGAAGGAGTGAGCAAAGAAACCATAGTAGCCGCATCTTCAAAGCTTTCCATGACTTTTTCTATGCCGCAAAGTGCGATATGAATATCAGGTGCTGTAGTGCACATTCTACCGTTTCCTTCATTTTCTATAAGCCAAAAAGCCCCTTCTCTTGACATGGCAAAATTGACCCCACTAAGTCCAAGTTTTAAGCCTTCAAAATCTTTTCTTAAATGTTCTCTAGCTACCGCATTTAAACTTTCAGGTTCATCGTTTTCTAAATTTGCTCCTAATTTTTCTTTGAAAATTTCTCCGATTTCATGACGGTTTCTATGTATAGCAGGTACAACTATATGTAAAGGAGGCTCTTCGTTAAGTTGCAAAATAAGCTCTCCAAGATCGGTTTCTATAGCTTTTAACCCTTTTTTTTCTAGGTAGTGATTTAGGCCTATTTCTTCGCTTGCCATAGATTTACCTTTTAAAAGCTTGGTGATATTTTTTTCTTTCATGATTTCATAGACGATTTCACAGGCATCTTCATCACTACTTGCCCAATGCACTTTAATGCCATTTTTTGTAGCATTTTTTTCAAATTCTAAAAGCCTTTCTTCTAAACTCATTAAGGCATTGTTTTTAGCTTGTTTAGCTTTAGATCTTAAACCCTGCCAGTCTTTAAATCTAGCATCAATAACATTGAGTCTATTTTTTTGCAAAGTATGCATGGCAGTCATTAAATTTTCTTGCATTTGTTTGTCATTGAGTTTAATTTGAACGATTTGTTCGTGAGGAATTTTTTGACTCATAGTCTCTCTCCTTCTAAGCGTTTAAGTAAAAAGTCATATAAATGTATGCCTTTTATATCCAAACCCATTCTTTTCATTGTGCCATCTATATTTAAAAGACAACCTCCATCACCACTGATGAGATATTTTGCACCGCTATTTTGTATATCTTTGATTTTGCTTCTTACCATAGCATTTGAAATTTCAGGCTCTTTTACTGAAAAGGTTCCTCCAAAACCACAGCATTCTTCTTCGTATTGAAGTTCTACTAATTCTACGTTTTTTAGTTTTTTGATAAGATTTTTACTCGCTTGTATGCTTTTTTGCACTCTTAAAGCATGGCAATTAGAATGCCAAGTTACTTTTATAGGTGCACCTTTATCTTCATAATCTACTTTTAAAACTTCATCAAGGTATTGTGAAAGTTCTATCACTCTAGAGCTAAAAGTTTTTATTTTGGAAAATTCAGGTCTGTTTTTAAAAAGCTCTTTATAGTCATGACTCATCATACCCGCACAAGAACCACTGGGTACAACGATGGGATAATCTTTATCAAATAAATCTACATTATATAAAGCGATCTCACGACTTTCATCGAAATAACCTGAGTTAAAAGAAGGTTGGGCGCAACAGGTTTGATTTTTTTTGAAAATCACTTCAATACCCTCACGCCTTAAAAGTTTTATCGCATTTAAAACGCTTTGTTGCATAGCAGCACTTCCTAAGCATGTGGCGTAAAAATACACTTTTTTCATCATTTTTCTCCTTTTAGGATAATTTAGGATAAATATTCTAATCCTGTAAAAATAAAAGCAAAGTAAAATTTCTAACAAATATTCTAAAAACGAATATTTGTTGAAATAAAACTTAATTTTTTTTTAATTATTTCACTATAACTTCAGGGATGATTCCTTGTAAGAAAAAAGCTATAATGCAAGTCCAAATTCCTATTAAAATAATAAAAGCTACAGAATATTTTAATGTGAATTTGAAAAGATCAGATTCTTTTCCCACAAGTCCAACCGCTGCACAAGCTATAGCAATGCTTTGTGGACTGATCATCTTTCCAACAACCCCACCTACTGAATTAGCTGCTAAAAATAAAGCTTCGCTAATACCTAGTTTTTGAGCGCTTACTTGTTGCAAGGTTCCAAAAAGTAAATTAGCACTTGTATCAGAGCCTGTTAAAAATACCCCTATCCAGCCAATGATTGGTGAAAAGAAAGAAAAAGCATCACCTGTGTGTGCAAAAGCAAGTCCTAAAGTAGTGCTCATACCACTATTTTTAGAGATAAAAGCAAAGGCCACAACCAAACCTATGGTGATACAAGGTATAGCCATTTCTTTTAAGGTAACCCAAAAGCATTCTGCAGCATCTTCGGCTTTGATTTTTAAAATAGCTATAGTTAGAAAAGCGGCAAGTAAAATCGCTGTTCCTGCTTGAGCTACGGTTTTTCCATTGATTAAATCTACACCCAAGGCCAAAGATAAAGGCTTAGCTTCTCCTATGCCTGTGATAGAAGGGCTTAAAATTCCAGTTGTGATATTGCTAAATTGTAAAGTAATACTTGTATAGCTTAAAATTCCGTCCTTATCAAAGAGAGCTTTAAACCAAGGTTGTGTCCAAATGATAATACAAACAATGAGTAAAATAAAAGGTGACCAAGCTTTTAAAATTTGATTAAAACTTAAGGTGTTATCTTGAGTGAAATTGCTTTCATTGTCAAATCTAAAAATATTTTTTGGTTTCCAAAATTTCAAAAATACAGTCGTAACTGCTAAAGAAACCACAGCTGAAATAATATCAGGTAATTCCGCTCCTAGGTGATTTGAGCTTAAAAATTGAGTAGTTGTAAAACTTAGCGCCGCAACTAAAATAGCTGGAAAAGTTTCTTTAATACCTTTAAATCCATCCATTAAAAAAACTATGAAAAAAGGTATAGTAAGGCTTAAAGGAACTAGCATTCTACCTACCATGGCAGAAACTGAATGCTGTTCTATGCCGACAAGATTTGCCATAGCAATAATAGGAATTCCCACCGCACCAAAAGCAACAGGAGCGGTATTTGCGATAAGACAAAGCCCTGCAGCTTGTAAAGGACGCAAGCCAAGTCCTACTAAAAGTGCAGCGGTTATAGCCACAGGGCCACCAAAACCTATAGCACCCTCTAAAAATGAACCAAAACAAAAACCTATTAAAATCACTTGAATTCTATGATCTGGAGTAATGCTCATCACGCTTTTTTTAATGATTTCAAAAGAACCTGACTTGATAGAAAGTTTGTAAAGAAAGATTGCCGCGATGATAATCCAAGCTATAGGCCACATACCATTTGTAAAGCCTTGAATAAAACTTGCACCCACTAAATTCCAAGGCATTTTATAGGCAAATAAAGCTACCAAAGTAGCAAGTATAACAGTTAAAAAACCTGCTTGATAGCCTTTAAGTTTTAAAACAACCAAACAAACTAAAAAACATAGTATAGGTAAAAATGCCACTAAAGCACTTAGCCAAATGTTTGAAAAAGGGTCATAAATTTGTTGCCATGTTAAAATTTGTTCCAATTTTTCCTCCTTGATAATTATTATGTATAAATTTATTGTAACAAAAAATTAAATTAAAATAAAAGAATTATAGAGTAAGGTAAATTACATTGTATTATTATTAATTATTTTGTGTATTTTAGTAATATCATAAATATTAAATAAATATAAAAATAGAACAAGATAAAAATCTTATTCTAAAGGGGTAGCAGCTGTTAAAGGTGGGGTTATAATCATTAGTTCATTTACTTCAGCAAAAAAAATAGGATCTAGGGTGCAAGGGGCTATTCCAAAGCGTTTTTGTATAGGAATATTTGGATTAAAAAAAGTTACTATACATTCATCAGATTCCAAAACTAAAGAACGAATTTGCACAGCTGAAGTTGTTGTTGGCATTATAGAAAATACAGTTTCTAATTTACCATCTTTTAGATCATCTTGACAAGATTTTGCTCCAAAGGTTCCATCTTCTAAGATGGCTAAACAAAGATCGCTTTCTTTTGGATTTGTAAATTGCACATAACCAAAAGGAAGTTCATCAGCTAATTTATCTTTTTGTTTTAACTCATCGCTTAAAACAATTTCTTTAATATTCCAATTTTGATCAATAGGATCTTTTGAGGTATCCCTAAAAGCGCTTAAAAAAATTCCCGTTTCTAAGCTTCTTATAGAAACCATTTCGGTAAAATCTTTCAAATCTCCAGTAGGAGTTGCAAAGGCTAAAGTTATAAACATAAAAAACAAAGTAATAATTTTTTTCATATTAAATGTCCTAAAATTTTCTAAAATTTACTGGAAAATGATCTGAAACTATATGAGATCTTAAACTTGCAAGCATTAAAATTGCAGCTAAAAGCGGTGGAGTATAGGCTTGTTGTCTATTTGAATTTCCTGTAATTGCATAATCAAGAGTCCCTCCGCTTGCTTGAGTTGCGCTAGTTGGAAAAACCACTCTAATTCTATTTGCTAATTCTCTATCCACTGTACTTGTTATAGTAGAAGGATCACGGTTAAAATCCCCTGCTATCATCCAGTTAACTTGAGGCATATTTGCAAAATGTGCATCTACAGCTGTGATAATTGCTCCTACATCTGTTCCTCCATTAGCTAAAGCATGGATATTGAAAAAAGCATCATTTCCATTGCGAATTCCTATAATGGGTCTTGAAACTGTAGTAGGTGGAGGTAAAACAATCACTTCTTCAGCTTGCATTCTTGAAACTATAGCTAAATTTACACGATTAGCTCCTACATCAACGCGAGAATAATAAATAAAAACCCTATCAGGCCTTGAAAGAGTTCCTAAATTCCACTCATATTCATCAATAGGTGTTCCACCTTGTTGCACATGGCGTCCTGTTGGAGTGGCTGTTCTTGGTAAAGTTCCTGCTTCTTGTATCATTAAGATATCTAAGGGGTTTGCTCCACTTACAAGTTGTCTTACGCTAACACTCCATTTGCTTTCTGTGGCTGCGGATGAGCCTTGCAAATTCCAAGTGCCAACATTAAAATTTTCTAAATTTGCAAAAGCAAGGTTAAAAGATAAAAATAAACATATAATTTTTTTCATCGTACCTCTCCTTGGCGATATAAAGGTTTTGCAGTAAAAGGCGGAGTAGTTAAAAACCATTGTTGATCAAAATTATCTTTTTTTGCACACTCTACGGTAAAAATTTTAAAAACCTTGTGAAAATCACCATAAAGATTTGTAATAGGTGCTTGTATGCATTTTCCATTTCCTAAATTTTTAATTTGAACCGCTGTATTGCTCATAGGGATAAGTTTCCACATTTGTGCGTGATTGCTTGCATCGCAAGGATAATGGACAATTCCATTACCATAAGCATTAAGACAAGTATTGGTTTTGGCATTTTTAATCATTGCAAAATCATTAGGATAAAGCAAAAGTTGCCAAACTCTAGCATCGCCAAATCCTTTACTATCGATTAAAGTATAGCCCCAAATCCAATTTCCTTGTGCTAAAGCCCAAACCGTTAAAGCTGCTCCGCTAGGGCCTAAAATGGTTAAAAAATCAGAAACCGCAGGGCGATTTTCAAAAATTAAAACATCATTAAAAGCTTCGTCTTTAAAGCGAGGATTGATCCCATTTACTGCATTATTGTTGGCACTATTGCTTGTTCTAGTTAAAGGTGGGGTAATAGGAGTAATAGGTACTAAATCAGCACCGCTAATTAAACTTGGAATTTCTTGATTGGTAGGAAAAGTAGGTTCAAGTCCTAGTTTTAAAGGATCAGTATCTTCAAATTCGCCAAATGAACGCCCCAAAGGATTTACATTTTCAAATTTAGAAGAACATGCATAAAGAAAAAAAGTCATAAAACAACATAAAATAAAAACTATAATTTTTTGCATTAAAAACCTTGATATGTATTTAAATTTTTAAGAAAATAATAACATAAATTTCATTATAATTTTCCGCTTTTTAAAAATGTTTTATTTTGTTGTTTTTAAAGGTAGAATTTACATGTATCTTAAACACTTATATTTTAGCATCTCTCAAATTTTTAATTTTTACAAAGAAGGTTTTAAAAATTTAACTCTTGGAAAGACCCTTTGGAAAATTATTTTTATCAAACTTTTTGTTATGTTTGTGATTTTAAAACTTTTTGTTTTTGATGTAAATTTTAATTCTATTTTTAAAAGCGACAAAGAAAAAAGCACTTTTGTACTCAAAAATCTTACATTCGAAGGAAAATAAATGAACGAACTTAGTAGCGTTGATTGGTCAAGAGCGCAGTTTGCTTTAACTGCACTTTATCATTTTTTGTTTGTGCCTTTAACCTTAGGCTTGTCTTTTATGATCGCTATCATGGAAACCATCTATGTAAAAACTAAAAATGAAAGATGGAAAAAAATCACCAAATTTTGGCTTTCATTATTTGCTATAAATTTTGCTATCGGTGTAGCTACAGGCATTATAATGGAATTTGAATTTGGAACAAACTGGGCAAATTATAGCTGGTTTGTGGGTGATATTTTTGGTGCACCTTTGGCGGTTGAAGGTATTATGGCATTTTTTTTAGAGGCTACTTTTTTTGCAGTTATGTTTTTTGGCTGGGATAAAGTAAGCAAGGGTTTTCACTTACTTTCAACTTGGTGTGTGGCTATAGGAAGTAATCTTTCTGCTTTTTGGATTTTAGTGGCAAATGGTTGGATGCAATATCCTGTAGGAATGAGCTTTAACCCTGACACAGCAAGAAATGAAATGCAAAGCTTTTTTGAAGTAGCACTTTCTCCTGTAGCTATTTCAAAATTTTTACATACCATAGGCAGTGGTTATGTGATTTCAGCTTTATTTGTAATGGGAATTTCAGCTTGGTTTATGTTAAAAGGACGCCATATTATCGAGGCTAAAAAAAGCTTAGTTGTAGGAGCTAGTTTTGGTTTGGTTTGTTCAATCTTTTTGTTTTTCAGCGGAGATGAAAGCGCTTACCGTGTAACTCAAACTCAACCTATGAAACTTGCAGCTATGGAAGGGGTTTATCAAGGTGAACATCGTGCAGGACTTGTACCTTTTGGAATTTTAAATCCTAAAAAAACCATAGATAATAACGAAAGTGTGTTTTTATTTGACATTACTATACCTTACGCTCTTTCTATATTAGGAAACCGTGATCCAAATTCTTTTGTTCCAGGAATTGAAGATTTGATCTATGGAAATGAAAGCAAAGGTATAGAACCTATGCAAAATCGTATCGATAGAGGAAAAATCGCTATACAAGCTCTAAAAGACTATAAACTTGCTAAAGAAAACAATGATACAATAGCTATGGCAAATCACAAATCCATTTTAGAAACTCATTTTAAAGATTTTGGTTATGGATATTTAGAAAAACCAAGCGATACTATTCCACCTGTGGCTTTAACTTTTTATAGCTTTCATATCATGGTTGCTTTAGGAAGTTTTTTCTTTTTACTTTTCATCGTTACGCTTTATCTTACCATGGCAAATGATATTGAGAAATTTAGAAAAGTACTTTGGGTGTGTTTGTTATCCATTCCATTGGGTTATATTGCCGCTGAAGCAGGTTGGATTGTTGCTGAAGTAGGCAGACAACCTTGGGCAATTCAAGACTTGCTTCCTGTACATATCGCAGCAACACAACTTGGAAAAGTCAATGTTCAAATTTCATTTTGGATTTTTGCAGTACTTTTTACAGCCTTATTGATTGCAGAAGTTAAAATCATGCTTACTCAGATTAAAAAAGGTTTTGACGCACATGCAGGACATACTCCACTTATGGGCAAAGGAGAAAAATAATGTTTTTTGGTTTAGAACTTGAAGGTTTGCAAATTTATTGGTGGTTGATTTTAAGTTTACTCGGCGGACTTTTGGTTTTTATGTTTTTTGTCCAAGGTGGACAGACTTTAATCGATGAGCTTAGCAAGGATGAGCTTGAAAAAACCATGCTAGTCAATTCTTTAGGGCGTAAATGGGAGCTTGGTTTTACAACTCTCGTACTTTTTGGTGGAGCAGCTTTTGCGGCTTTTCCACTTTTTTATAGTACAAGTTTTGGCGGTGCTTATTGGGCTTGGCTTTGTATTTTATTTTGTTTTATCTTGCAAGCTGTAGCTTATGAATATCGCAAAAAAGAAAATAATGTTTATGGCTCTAAAACCTATGAAATTTTTCTTAAAATCAATGGCTATTTAGGTGTGTTTTTAATCGGAGTTGCGGTAAGTAGCTTTTTTAGCGGCTCTGAATTTATCTTAAATGAGCATAATTTTGTTTCTTGGCAAAATCCTTTGCATGGCTTAGAACTTTTACTTAATCCTTTTAATTATCTCTTAGGCTTAGCTTTAGTATTTTTAGCAAGGCTTTTAGGTGCAGCGTATTTTATGAACAATATCAATGATGAGAATATCAAAATAAGAGCTATGAAAAAACTCATGGTCAATAGCATTTTATTTTTACCTTTTTTCTTAGGTTTTTTAGTGTGGATTTTCTTAAAAGATGGTTTTAGTGTAGATGCAAATGGAGTTGTAAGCATGAGTGCGAATTTGTATTTATATAATTTCTTAAATCAAATGATTTTTGCTATCTTGCTTGTTGTTGGTGTGATTTTAGTGCTTTTAGGTATGGTTCAAGGAGCAAAAGGTTGCTCTAAAGCTATTTTTACCCTAGGACTTGGAACGGTTTTAACAGTTTTTGCTTTATTATCAAGCATTGGTTTAGGTCAAAGTGCTTTTTACCCATCTTTAAGTGATTTGCAAAGTTCTTTAACTTTAAAAAATGCAAGTTCAAGCTATTATACTCTAAGCGTCATGGCTTATGTGTCTTTACTTGTACCTTTTGTTTTAGCTTATATTATCTATGTTTGGAATGCAATGGATAAAGTAAAAATCACACGCGAAGAAATCGCAAACGATGATCACGCATATTAAGGAGAAAAAATGTTACATGCTTTGTTTTTATTGGCTTGGCCTTTAGTAATTTATCTAAGCTATAAATTTATCATGCTAAATATCAATCAATTAGAAAAAGATAGCAAACTATAAAGCAAGATAAGATTTAAACCGATATAAGTATAAATCTTTTCAAAATATTGCAATTTGCCCATTTTTGGGCATCTTTTAATTATAAATCTTTTAAAGCTTCATTAGCAGCATCAAGGGCGTGAATAAGACTTGTATCAAAAATTTTGATATTTGTATCATTTTTGGATATTAATAAACCAATTTCAGTGCAAGCTAAAAGCACTCCCTTTGCCCCTTTTTCTTGTAGTTTTTTTATAATATTTAAATATTTTTCTTTAGATTCTTGCTTGATTTCACCTTTACAAAGCTCATTAAAAATAATATCATTAACGATTTTTATATCTTCATCGCTAGGAATAATAACGCTAATATTTTCTTCAATCAGCATTTTTTTATAAAAATCCTGAGTCATTGTGTATTTAGTACCCAATAAACCAATTTTTTGTATGTTTTCTTGTTTTAAAGCCTTAGCAGAACTTTTTGCAATATGTAAAATAGGGATATTTATATTTTGTTGAATTTCATCAAAAACCTTATGCATAGTATTAGTTGCAATTATTATAAAATTAGCCCCTGCAAGTTCTAATTTTTTAGCACATTGAGTCAAAATTTGTGCAGCTTCTTGCCATTTATCTTGGCTTTGTAAATTTTCTATTTCTTCAAAATTAACACTGTAAAGTAAAATTTTTGCAGAATTTAAAGATTTTAATTTATCATTTATAGCTTGATTTATTGTTTTATAATAAGTAATAGTGCTTTCAAAACTCATTCCGCCTATAATACCAATGGTTTTCATTTTTCTCCTTAAGAATTAATTTTTGAGTCGTTTTATTACAATATATTTCATAGAAATATGATTTATTTTTAAATAAATAAATATATTTTAATATTTTTATTAAAGTTTAAAATAATTTTTTAAACTATTTTCCAATCTATAGGAATTTTACCAACTTTTTTTAAAAATTCATTAGCCTTTGAAAAATGCTTACAACCTAAAAATCCTGTTCTAGCTAAAGGGCTTGGGTGAGCTGCTTTTAAAATCAAATGCTTAGTATTATCAATCAAAATCTCCTTGTTTTTTGCGTAATTTCCCCAAAGCATAAAAACAAGCCCTGATTTTTCATTACTTAATTTATGTATTATAGCATCACTAAATTCTTGCCAACCCCACGAACTATGGCTAGCTGCTTTATTTGCTTCAACGCTAAGAATAGAATTTAAGAGCAAAACTCCTTGTTTTGCCCAAGAGCTTAAATCTCCGCTTTTTGCTGGAGTGATGTTTAAATCATTTTGCAATTCTTTAAAAATATTATTAAGACTTGGTGGGATTTTTACATTTTTTGGAACCGAAAAACTAAGCCCCATTGCTTGATTTGGTTGATGATAAGGATCTTGTCCTAGGATAATAATTTTAATTTCTTTTAAAGGACATAAATTAAAAGCATTAAAGATTAAATTTGCAGGCGGATAAATAACTATATTTTGATTAATCGCATTTAGGTATTGTTTTTTGATTTCTAGAAAATATTTTTTTTGAAATTCGTCTCTTAAAAATTCTTTCCAGTCATCATTTATTTTAATCTTATCTATGTTTATTGTAATTTCTTCCATATTATCCCTAATTATTTAAATTATTAAAAATTTTATTCTAACAAAAAAGCTTGCAAAAATATATTAATTTTTTTTGAAGTAAATAAAATTTTTTATATTAATAAAAATTAAATATAAAGACATAATAGGATATAAAAATACTTAATTTATTGTATTTGAAAGTAGTTTTCTTATTAACCAATTATTAACTAAAAATGCAATATCATTATTTTATGATTTAAATCAAAAATTTTTGATTTTAAATTAAAATACTTTTATGAAAGGTTCAAAATGGGAACAAGAAAAGAACATGATTTTATTGGGGAATTAGAAATCTCTGATGAGGTTTATTATGGAGTGCAAACTTTTAGAGCTGTTGAAAATTTTGATATTTCTCATGATAGATTAAAAGATTTTCCTCGCTTTGTTAGAGCTTTGGCTAGAGTAAAAAAAGCTGCAGCTATGGCAAATCATGAATTAGGTCTTTTGGATAAAAATATCCAAGATGCGATTATTAAAGCGTGCGATAAAATTTTAGAAGGCGGGTATTATGATCAATTTGTAGTAGATATGATCCAAGGAGGTGCTGGAACAAGTACAAATATGAATGCTAATGAAGTTATAGCGAACATAGGACTTGAACTTATGGGTCATAAAAAAGGTGAATACCAATATCTTCATCCAAATGATCATGTTAATTTAAGCCAAAGTACTAATGATGCTTATCCTACGGCTTTACACCTTGCCTTGCATGATTATTTAAGTGATTTGGCAAAAGCTATGGAACATCTAAAAAAAGCTTATGAGAGAAAAGCTGAAGAATTTAAAGATGTTCTTAAAATGGGTAGAACCCAACTGCAAGATGCTGTACCTATGACTTTAGGTCGTGAATTTAAAACTTTTGCCGTAATGATAGGTGAAGATATACAAAGAGTATTAGAAGCTAGAAAATTGATTTTAGAGATCAATTTGGGTGGAACTGCTATTGGAACGGGAATTAATTCTCATCCTGATTATCCGAAGGTTGTAGAAAGAAAAATAAGAGAAGTGACAGGTTTTGAATATACTGTGGCTGAGGATTTGATCGAGGCGACTCAAGATACGGGAGCTTATGTACAAATTTCAGGTGTTTTAAAACGTGTTGCAACAAAACTTTCTAAAGTATGTAATGACTTAAGACTTTTAAGTAGTGGTCCAAAATGTGGTCTTAATGAGATTAATCTTCCAAAAATGCAACCAGGTAGTTCTATCATGCCAGGTAAGGTAAATCCTGTTATTCCTGAAGTAGTTAATCAAGTTTGTTATTTTGTTATTGGAGCAGACGTAACTGTAACTTTTGCTTGTGAGGGTGGACAATTACAACTTAATGTTTTTGAACCAGTTGTAGCATATAGCTTATTTAATTCTGTTGTAATGCTAGAAAAAGCAATGTATACTTTAGCTGATAAATGTATAGATGGTATTACCGCAAATGAAAAAATTTGTTCAGACTTTGTCTATAATTCAGTAGGTATAGTAACAGCTTTAAATCCTTATATTGGTTATGAAAATTCAGCTTCTATAGCTAAAGAGGCAATGAACACTGGAAAAAGAGTGGCTGATATTGCGCTTGAAAGAGGGCTTTTAAGTAAAGAACAAATTGATGAAATTTTAACTCCATCAAATATGCTAAATCCTCACATGGAAGCTAAAAAATAGCATTTTAGGATTTAATATGGATATAATGATAATTTTGCAAGTAATCGTCCTTCTTGGGGCGATTTTTATCGGTATTCGCCTAGGCGGCATTGCTATAGGTTATGCTGGAGGATTAGGTGTAGTTATACTAGGACTTGTTTTAGGTATGAAACCTGGTAATATTCCTTGGGATGTTATTTTAATTATTGCTGCAGCTATTGCAGCAATTTCTGCTATGCAACAAGCAGGTGGACTTGATTATATGGTAAGGGTGACAGAAAAAATTTTAAGATCAAGCCCTAAATTTATAAATTATTTAGCTCCAGCTTGTGGATGGTTGCTTACAATCTTAGCAGGAACAGGAAATGCAGTATTTTCTTTAATGCCTGTTGTAGTTGATGTTGCAAAATCTCAAAACATAAAACCTAGTGTTCCACTTTCATTAATGGTTGTTTCTTCGCAAATTGGAATCACTGCTTCTCCTGTAAGTGCAGCTGTGGTTTATATGAGCGGAGTTTTAGAGCCACTTGGATGGAATTATCCAACTTTAATTGGAATTTGGATTAGCACAACTTTTGTAGCTTGTATGCTTGCAGCTTTTATAGTGAGTTTAATCACTCCTATGGATTTGAGTAAGGATAGTGTTTATCAAGAACGATTAAAAGCAGGACTTGTAAAGGATGCAGGAGCTGTTTTGCATGGCGAAGATAAACCAGGTGCTAAACTTTCAGTGGTAATTTTCTTGATCACTGTTTTGGCAGTTGTACTTTATGCAACCGCAATTTCAAGTAATATTAAATGGATTGATCCTGTTGTGGTTCCAAGAGATGCAGCTATTATGAGCTTTTTACTTACTGCAGCAACTTTGATCACTTGGCTTTGTAAAGTTGAACCAGGTAAAATTCTTGACACTAGTGTATTTAAAAGCGGTATGACTGCTTGTGTTTGTGTTTTTGGTGTAGCATGGCTTGGAAATACTTTTGTTGCAGGACACGAAGCTTCTATCAAAGAAGTAGCAGGCGACTGGGTTAAACAAACCCCTGCTATGTTAGCAGTTGCATTTTTCTTTGCAAGTATGCTTTTATATTCCCAAGCAGCAACCGCAAAGGCCATTGTACCTGTAATTATCACTGCTTTAGGAATTTCAGCAGCAAATCCGCATGATTCTTATATGCTTGTAGCTTGTTTTGCAGCAGTTTCAGCACTTTTTGTACTTCCAACTTATCCGACTTTGTTAGGTGCAGTGCAAATGGATGATACAGGAACGACTAGAATTGGTAAATTTATATTTAATCACTCATTCTTTATACCAGGGGTTTTAGCTATTGCAATTGCTGTAGTATTAGGCTTTGTATTAGCTCCTATGCTTATTTAAATCAAACCCTAGGTTTTTCTCCTAGGGTTAAATTTTTTTCATTAGTTTTTAAGTATATACTACGTTATAATATTCATTTTCAATTTTCTTTAAGAAAGGAATTTAATGAAGATAAAAGTTGGGTTGATTTTTTCAGGTATTGTTTGCCTTTTTTTAACAGCTTGTGTTAATCAGGTTAAACAAAATACAACATTTGAAAATGCTTTAACACAAAAATATTGTGGTGATGATTTTTTCAATCAAAATTTAGAAAAAATTAAAAAAAATGATGATGTCATTTATACAGGATTAAATGCAGGTTTGATTGCTAGAAATTGTGGTGATTTTAACAAAAGTAATGTATTTTTTGATGCTGCGGAAGAATCTTATAAATATGATGTGGATTTAGAAAATGTAAGCTCTAAAACAACTAAATTTGTTGGTACAACCTTGCTTAATGATACTATAGTAGATTATGATGGTTCTTTATATGAAAGAATTATGGTTAATATATATAAAGCTCTAAACTATATGGAAGAAGATGATTATGAAAATGCAAGAGTTGAGTTTAATCGTGCTTTAATGCGTCAAGATAAGGCAAAAGAATATTTTACTAAAGAAATTGAAAAAAATCGTGCTGATTTAGATAAGGCAAAAGAAGATAAAAATTATGATAAAAATATGAATGAAAATTCAAAAGTTATAGAAGAGCAATATGACAACTTATTTAAAGAATTTGATACAACAAAAAATTTCATAAATCCTTATGCGACTTATCTTGCTTCAATATTTTTCTTTATGGATAAAGATTATAGAAAAGCTGCAGATTTATTTAGAGAAGTAGCTATTATTTATCCAAAAAACAAAACTATCAAAAAAGAGGCTAAAATTTTTAAAGAATATGCCACAAAAATAAAAGTCAAAAAAGCTAAAAAATATGTTTTTGTAGTTTATGAAAATGGATTTGGTGTAGTTAAGGATGAATTTGCTTTAACCTTACCTTTTATAGTGGATAAAAAAATTATTAGCACAAATATTGCTTTACAAACCTTGAAAAAAAGGGAAGCTTCTTTTGCAAATTTGAATATAAATGGTCAAAATACAAATGATTTTGTAGATTTAGACAATATTGTCGCTACTGAATTTAAAATAAATATGCCTGTAATGATTGCTAAAGTCTTAGCTCAAACTATAATTAAAACCACTTTAAATGTAGCTGTTGCAAATAATGACTCTACAGGTGGATGGCTAAGTCTTGCAACAGCAGTAGCAACTGCTGCAACCAATAAAGCTGATGTGCGTTCTTGGAGAGGTTTACCAAAAAGTATTGCTATAGCAACAATAGAAAACGACGGAAATTTAGAAATCAAAGATCCACAAGGCAATATTTTGTTTCAAAAATCATTAGATAAAAATAAAAATGTTCTTGTGATAGTGCGTTCTTTTGCTTCGTATTTAGCCGCAAGTGTTGCTATCATGGAAAAATAAGGCTAAAAGATGAAAAAAAATATTTTATTTATTTTAATGTTTTTACTTAGTGCTTGTGTACCAAGTTATCAAATAAATTCAAATCAAAATACTGTAATTTTAGGTTCAAATTTACCAAAAAGTTTAGTAAAACAATTTCAAAAGCGTATAAATAGCAATGGTTATTTAGAATTTGAAGTGATTTTACGCAGTACTTTTGCTAAAGATGTAATTTATAAAGTGGATTGGTTAGATAAAGATGGTTTTGTGCTAAGAGATGTTTTAAATGAGGACTATCAAGCCCTTAGAATTCCAGCAGGACAAGAGGTGATTCTTCGTAAACTTGCATCTGATACAAGAGCGAAGGATTTTAGATTAGAAATTAAAGCAAAAAATTAATCTCATTTTAGGAAGGATAAATCATGAAAAAAACAAAAATTTTAGGAACAGCTCTTATTGGAGCTTTGCTTTTTAGTGGTTGTGCGCAAATAGCTT
Source organism: Campylobacter sp. BCW_6461 (assembly GCF_001762735.1). NCBI lineage: Bacteria > Pseudomonadati > Campylobacterota > Epsilonproteobacteria > Campylobacterales > Campylobacteraceae > Campylobacter > Campylobacter sp. BCW_6461. The sequence goes on from NZ_MJXJ01000025.1 coordinate 63,084, forward strand.
ATACAGATGGAAAGGCAAGTCAGATAAAAAAAGGCGATGCTTTAACCTTGGGTCTTGATAGACAAGATTTTGAAAGTGCAGCTGAAACTATGATAAATAGTATGTTAAGCGATCCTGCTTTTGCAAATATTAAACCAGGTACAAGAAAGGTTATTGCTATTGGTAGGGTTGTGAATGATACCCCGCAAAGAATCGATACTGAAAAACTCACCGCAAAAATCACTTCTGCATTAAGAAAATCAGGTAAATTTGTTCTAACTTCAGCAGTTGCTGCAGGCGGAGCACTTGATAGCATGAGTGAAGATGTAAGAGAATTAAGAGATAATGATGAGTTTAATCAAAAAACCATAGCAAAAAAAGGGACATTGGTATCGCCTGATTTTTCTCTTGCGGGTAAAATTAGACAAGATAATGTAAAACTTAGCAATGGTAAAACTCAAGTAGAATACTTTTTCTTGTTAAGACTTACTGATCTAACATCAGGTTTAGTTTATTGGGAAGATGAGCAAACTATTGATAAAACCGGTTCTAGTAAATCAGTTACTTGGTAAAATAAAAATTAATTTATGAATAAAATTTTTTAGCTCAAGTGTTTAGCTTGGGCTTTTTTTATGATTTTTAAAAGGATACGAAATGAAAAAATATTATTTATCGGCTCTTTAGTTATGGCAAGTTTACTTTATGCACAAGGTTCCCAGCCTGTAGAAATTACACAACAAGATATAAATACTCAAAATGAAATGTCTGACGCAAGTACTAAGGATATTACCCCAAAATCAATTGAAGATTTTTTTGAAGAATTTGCCGATAATTTCGGTATAGAATATGGTATAACCAAAGATGGAAAAACTTTTTATACTGGAAAAAGTACTGTTGCTGTAAATGATACTGATCCACAATTTGCACAAGCTTTACAAAATGCTTACCAAAAAGCAATGTTAAATTTGCAAAGCGAATTTATAAGAGATGCTTTTGGAAGAATTGCTACAAGCAAGATTCAAAATTATGAAGCAGACAATTCTACTAATGCTAAGGAATTTGATGAATTGCCAAAAGGTGATAAGGTTGATCAAATTTTAAATAAACTTACACAATTAGCTGGTGCTCAGCTTGATAAGGCATTAAAAGATTTAGGTATAGATACAAATTCTTTAAGCGAAGACAGAAAAAAGACTTTATTAAAGCAAGAATTTCTTAATAAAACTATGACAAATGCCATAGGTTCTATGAGTGGACTTGTTCCTGTGCAAACTATAGTTACACAAAGAAGAGGTGAGTATGATGTAGGTGTTATTGCTGTTATTTCCAATAAAACTCGCCAATTAGCAAAAGATATGGCACTAGCAAGACAGAGTGCTATTAAGGGTAAAGGCAAGGCAATAAGTGAGTATCTGCCAAAAGATACAAAAGGCTTTTTAAATGAATATGGAATTCGCTTAGTTTATGATGAAAATGGTGCACCTATTATTTTAAGTTATGGAAACTGGGGTTATGTAGCAGATCCTAGCAATGCTAAAAAAACAAATATTTTAGAAGATAGAGCCAAAGAAACAGCACTTACTATGGCTGATGCTGCTATTATAGAGTTTATTAATACAAATTTAAGTCTTAAAGATGAAAGAACAACTGGTGATACTTACGAGGAAATCATCAAACAAAGTATTAATGTTAATGATAGTTCCACTCAAGAACAAACTCAAAACATAACAAATATTATTGATAAAGTAAATAGTAAAATAAAAGCAAGCGCAAGCGGTAAAATTCGTGGTATTCGTACTCTTAAAAAATGGAGCTATACAAGTGAAAATGGTATTGAACATGTAGGAACTGTGAGATTTTATTCTTATGAAAATTTAGCTAACACAAATGAGGCTTTAAATTCAAAGTCAAATGCAACAAAAAATGAAGCTAAAAAATCTTCTAGCATACAAAGAAGCTCTAATGTTGTAAATAGCATGGATGATTTTTAAAGGTAAAAGATGAAAATAATTAAAATTCTTTTTTTAGGCTTATTTTTAAGCCTAAGTCTTAATGCTAAAGTTATAACCACAACTTCAACAAAATCAAGCACAGGTGAAGGCACAGGCTTGACTAGGGAAGATGCGATAAACAATGCCATTATAGAGGCTATAGGAAAAATGAGCGGAGCAAGCATCAATTCTCTTAAGAAATCTAATACTAGCGTTTCAACTGATAATTCAGGTTCAAATATACAAGATAATTACAGCGAGCAAATTTCAAAAGCCACCAAAGGTAGAGCTGATACTTATGAAATCAATAGTGTTGAACAAGATGCAAATGGTAAATATACAGCCAATGTAACGATTTTTAAAACCACAACAACAAAAAAGTATCAAGCTCCAGGTTTAAGTGCAGATAATAGAAGAAGTATTACTGTTTTTGATTCTACTCCAGATGCTGCAAAAAGAGGTATAGGCTCAGCTTTGCAACAAAAAATCATTTCTGATTTATTGCAAAGTCGTAAATTTAATGTTTTAGACCGTGATTCTAGTGGCTATTATGAAATGGAAAAAGCTTTAATCAAAAGTGGCGACGCAGCTAGCGATGAAGTTTATAAACTTAAAAATGTGTTAGCAACAGATTATATTTTATTGTTTTCTATTTCAGGACTTGAAGGTAAACAAAAAACAAGCAATTTAACAGGAAAAAGCAAAACTGAAATTGAAGTTATCGTAGATTATCGTGTGCTTTTATTTGCTACAAGACAAATTAAATTTTCTAATACTTTAAGCATGAAAGTCAATCTTAAAGACAATAGTCTTAGTGCCAATGAAACCGCACTCAAACAAATTGCAAATCGTATAGCAGGAGATATTTTAAACGCAATTTATCCTTTGAAAGTTGCAAGTGTTGAAAACAATGAAGTAATATTTTCTCAAAGCTTAAATCAAGGTGATGTTTATGAATGTTTTGCTCTTGGGAAGGTTATAAAAGATACTTATACAAAAGAAAATACAGGAAGAGTAGAAAGCAAAACAGGAAGTATTGAAATCACTCGCACAAGCCCTAAATTTTCTTATGCAAAAATCACAGAAGGTAGTGTAAAAGTGGGCGATATTTGCAGACCTTTAAGTAATACTGGTAGTGGAAATGGCTACACTATAGGTCGTGATGCAAATTATCAAACCCAAGAAGGCGGCGGAGTAAATCTAGGCTTTTAAATTTTTAGAGTTTGATTTTTCTCAAACTCTAAACTCTTTCTTAAATTCATCAAAAATTAAAGAAAAATTTTGTAAAATCGAAATTTTATTAAACCACTAAAGCTTTTAAATCCGTTATTACGGTGCTTTATGGTACTACCAATTTATAAGGAAAAGCAATGTATGCTATTATCAAACACAGCGGAAAGCAATACAAAGTAAGTGTTGGCGATGAGCTAAAACTAGATCACTTTGAAGCTGAAAGCAAAGCAAGTATTGAAGTAAGCGAAGTTCTTGCTATCAATGATAAAGAATTAAAGGTAGGTGCGCCTTTCGTAGCAGGTGCAAAAGTTGTTTTGGAAGTGATCAATCACGGAAAAGATAAAAAAGTTGTGATTTACAAAAAAAGACGCAGAAAAGATTCTAAACTCAAACGCGGTTTTAGAAGACAATTTACTCGCGTTGTAGTAAAAGATATTAAAGCTTAAGGAGTAAAGAATGGCACACAAGAAAGGTCAAGGTTCAACTCAAAATAACCGCGATTCCATAGGTCGTCGTTTAGGTGTTAAAAAATTTGGTGGCGAGTTTGTTAGAGCTGGAAATATCATCATCCGCCAAAGAGGAACTGCAACTCATGCAGGTAACAATGTAGGCATGGGAAAAGATCATACTATCTTTGCTCTAATTGATGGTTTTGTAAAATTCGAAAGAAAAGACAAAGATAGAAAAAAAGTTTCTGTATATCCTGCATAAGTTTTTAGGACGCTTTTTAGCGTCTTGAAAACTTTAAATTTATAAATTTAACTTCTTTTATTTACTCAAATTTAGCTTTATAAATTTAAAGTCAAAGGCAATTTAAATGTTTATTGATAGTGTTAAAATTACTTTAGCTTCAGGCGATGGTGGCAAAGGTGCTGTAAGTTTTCGCCGTGAAAAACATGTTCCACTTGGTGGCCCTGATGGAGGAGATGGTGGAAATGGTGGTGATATTATTTTCGTATGTGATAATAATACCCACACTCTTGTAAATTTCAAAGGCAAAAGAGAATTACGCGCGCAAAATGGTGCTGGTGGAATGGGACGCAATAAAAATGGCAAAAAGGGTGAAAATTTAGAACTTATAGTGCCCGAAGGAACGCAAGTTATCGATGTACAAACCAATGAAATTTTACTTGATCTTACCAAAGAAGGACAAAGAGAGCTTTTTTTAAAAGGTGGAAAAGGTGGACTTGGCAACACCCATTTTAAACACGCCACCAATCAACGCCCCGATTACGCACAACCTGGTATAAAAGGAGAAAGTCGCTTAGTCAGACTTGAACTTAAACTTATTGCCGATGTAGGGCTTGTGGGCTTTCCAAATGTGGGAAAATCTACTCTTATAAGCGTTGTTTCAAATGCAAAACCTGAAATTGCAAATTATGAATTTACCACCCTTACTCCAAAACTTGGACTTGTAGATGTAGATGAGTATAATTCCTTTGTTATGGCTGATATTCCAGGGATTATCGAAGGAGCAAGTGGGGGTAAAGGCTTGGGACTTGCCTTTTTAAAGCACATAGAAAGAACGAGCTTTTTACTTTTCGTGCTAGATCCTATGAGGCAAATGCCTTTAAAAGAACAATTTATAGTACTAAGAAAAGAACTTGAAAAATTTTCCAATGAACTTTTTGGGCGTAAATTTGGCATCATGATTTCAAAAAGTGATAGTGTTCGTTTAGGAGAGGAATTTGCTGAGCAAATTGCTTTAAACATTAATGAGTTAGACAATTATCTCAAAGAAATAAATAATCCACAAAGCTTTTTAATCAAAGTCTCAAGCCTTGAAAAAACAGGACTTAAAGAACTTAAATTCATGCTTTTAGAAGAAATTAAAACTTTAAGAAATAACAAAAAAATTTTAACAATCTAGGAAGTGTTTTATATTAAAAATTTCAAACACTCCCTATTTTTTCAAAAATAACTAGTTTATATGAAATTTTGGCTAAAATTATAAAAATTTTTCAAGGAATAAGCATGAAAAGAATAGTTGTTAAAGTGGGTTCTCATGTGATTAGCGAAGAAAACACTTTAAGTTTTGAGCGTCTTAAAAATTTAGTCGCATTTTTAGCTAAACTCATGGAAAAATATGAAGTAATTTTAGTAACCTCGGCGGCTATTTCGGCAGGACACACCAAACTAGATATCGATAGAAAAAACCTTATTAATAAACAAGTTTTAGCTGCTATTGGACAACCTTTTTTAATCAGTGTTTATAACGAGCTTTTAGCCAAATTTAACAAACTAGGCGGACAAATTTTACTTACAGGCAAGGATTTTGACTCTAGAAAAGCTACTAAACACGCAAAAAATGCTATCGATATGATGATAAATTTAGGAATTTTACCTATTATCAATGAAAATGACGCTACAGCTATAGAAGAAATTGTCTTTGGTGATAATGATAGTTTAAGTGCTTATGCTACGCATTTTTTTGATGTGGATTTGCTTGTGATTTTAAGCGATATTGATGGATTTTACGATAAAAATCCTAGTGAATTTAGTGATGCAAAGCGTTTAGAAAAAATCACTCATATTAAAGAAGAATGGCTACAAGCAACCATAAAAACAGGTAGTGAGCACGGAACAGGTGGTATAGTAACCAAACTTAAGGCAGCTAAATTTTTACTTGAACACAATAAAAAAATGTTTTTAGCAAGTGGCTTTGATTTAAGTGTGGCAAAGACATTTTTATTAGAAGATAAACAAATAGGTGGAACTTTGTTTGAGTGATTAATTTATTAAATTCTCTTTTAAAATCAAATAAGCTATAATTAAAACTTTTAATTTCACACAAAGCGAAAAAATGAAAAAAATTATTTTTATGGGCACTCCATCTTACGCAACTTGTATTTTAAAAGCACTAGTAGAAAATGAAAATTTTAAACTCGTAGCACTTTTTACTCAGCCTGACAAAGCCGTAGGTAGAAAGCAAATTTTAACTCCAAGTGATACTAAGGCTTTTTTAAGTCAAAATTATCCTAGTATTCCTATTTTTACTCCAAGTTCTTTAAAAGATAAAAATATTATAAGAGAGATTAAGGATTTAAATCCTGATTTTATCGTGGTTGCTGCCTATGGAAAAATTTTACCTAAAGCCATTTTGGATTTAGCGCCTTGTGTGAATTTGCACGCTTCTTTACTTCCAAAATACCGTGGTGCCAGTCCGATCCAAAGTGCAATTTTAAATAAAGATGAAAAAAGTGGAGTTTGCACCATGCTCATGGAAGAAGGGCTTGACACAGGTGCTATACTTGAAAGCTTAGAATGTGATATAAAAGATAAAAATTCAAGTGAAGTTTTTGAACTTTTAGCAAATTTGGCCGCTAAGCTGATCCTCTCTACTCTTTTAAATTTTGATAAAATCACCCCTAAAAAACAAGAGGAAAGTCTAGCAACGCTTTGTAGAAAAATCAAAAAAGAAGATGGGCTTATAAATTTGCAAAATGCAAGAGAACTTTATCAAAAATATCTAGCTTTCACCCCTTGGCCTGGAGTTTTCTTGGAAAATGGACTTAAATTCTTAGAACTTGAACTTGTGGATGAATTAAAACAAAATGCTAAGATGGGTGAAATTTTAGAATTAGAAAAAGAAAGTTTTTTGCTTGCTTGCAAACAAGGAGTTTTGCGTATTAAAAAACTTCAAGAAAGTGGAAAAAAAGCTCTTGATGGCAGGACTTATTTAAATGGAAAAAGGCTTAAAAGTGAAGATAGTTTGTGTTGAAAGTATAGACTCAACTCATCTTTTTTTATGCGAGCAAATACGCAATGGAAAGATTGATGAAAATTTTGCTATTTATGCTTTAGAACAAACAAATGGAGTTGGAAGTAGGGAAAATTCTTGGCAAAGCTCTAAAGGAAATTTACATCTTTCTTTTTGTATTAAAGAAGAAGATTTACCAAAAGATTTACCTTTAGCTTCTGTGAGTATTTATTTTGCTTATTTACTTAAAGAAGTTTTACAAGAAAAAGGTTCTAAAATTTGGCTTAAATGGCCTAACGATCTATATTTAGATGATAAAAAAGCTGGAGGAGTTATAAGTGCTAAAATTTCAAATTTTATCATAGGCGGTATGGGTTTAAATCTGAAATTTTCACCCCAAAATACAGCTTTATGCGATATAGAAATTTCGCTTAAAGATTTAGTGAGTGAGTTTTTGCAAAAAGTAGAAAAAAAAATTTTATGGAAGAATATTTTTAGCAAGTATATGTTAGAATTTGAAAAATCAAGAAAATTTAGCGTCCATCATGAAGGTAAAGTTTTTTCACTTGAAAATTCTTTTTTGTATGAAGATGGTTCAATTTTACTAGGTGATAAAAGGGTGTATAGTTTAAGATGAGCGAAATTATTACAATAGCAAACCAAAAAGGTGGGGTAGGAAAGACTACAACAGCAGTAAATTTAGCCGCTTCTTTAGCTGTGGCTGAAAAAAAAGTACTTTTGATTGATGTTGATCCGCAAGCTAATGCGACTACAGGACTTGGTTTTAATCGTAATAATTATGAGTATAATATTTACCATGTTTTTATAGGAAGAAAAAAGCTTTCAGATATTATTTTAAAAACAGAATTGCCACAACTTCATTTAGCTCCTTCAAATATAGGTCTTGTAGGTATAGAACAAGAGCTTGCTAAAGGTGAAAATAATGAGAAAAAAATGCTGCTTAAAAATCAAATTCAAGAAGTGATTGATGAGTATGATTTTATTATTATTGATTCTCCGCCTGCTCTTGGAAGTATTACTATAAATGCTTTTGCAGCAAGTGATAGTGTAATTATCCCTATACAGTGTGAATTTTATGCGCTCGAGGGTGTAGCTATGGTTTTAAATACAATTAAAATTATCAAAAAAACTATTAATTCTAAACTCAGGGTTCGTGGATTTTTACCGACAATGTATAGCTCTCAAAATAATCTTTCTAAAGATGTTGTAGATGATTTGAAACAAAATTTTAAAAAACAACTTTTTACTATTAATGGAAACGAAGATGACTTTATTGTGATCCCTCGCAATGTAAAACTTGCAGAAAGTCCAAGTTTTGGAAAGCCTATAATTCTTTATGATATTAAATCACCAGGTTCTGTTGCTTATCAAAATTTGGCGTATTCTATATTAGGATAATTATAATGGGGTTAAATAAAGATAGGGGTTTAAGTAGTTTAATCAGTGATATGGATACTGTTTATAGTAAAGAATTGGGTTTTGATAAAAATCAAAGCACTATGATAGAAATTGATCAAATTTCACCTAATCCATTTCAGCCAAGAAAGAATTTTGATCAAGAAGCTTTAGATGAGCTTGCTAATTCTATCAAAGAATTTGGACTTATTCAGCCTATTATTGTATTTAAAAAAAATAATAAATTTATTTTAATTGCTGGAGAACGTCGCTTAAGAGCAGTGAAAGCATTAGGAAAAAAAGAAATTCTAGCTTTTATTGCTGATATTGATGAGAATAAGCTTAGAGAATTGGCTCTTATTGAAAATATACAAAGAGAGAATTTAAACCCTATTGAGCTTGCTAATTCTTATAAGGATTTAATGCAAGTTCATAAAATTACTCAAGAGAATTTAGCAGAACTTATTCATAAGTCTCGCACTCAAATAACAAATACTTTAAGACTTCTGAATTTAGATATTAGAACTCAAGAGTTGATTGCTTCTGGAAAAATTTCTCAGGGTCATGCTAAAATTTTGGTTGGTTTAGATCAAAAAGATGAAAAAATGTTAGTTGATAGCATAATAGGTCAAAAACTTAATGTTAGAGATACTGAAAAAATAGTTAAAAAAATAAAAAATAATGAAAGCTTACCTAATCAAGAATTTGAAGATGAAATAAAAAAATTAAAACAAATACTAAATCGCTTTGGATTTGACTGCAAAAATAAAAATAATGATTTTGTAATTCATTTAGAAAATATTGATAAAATTAAAAAATTAATCAAAATGCTTGAAAAGTTTTAACCAAAATCTTAGCTTTTTTATGGTAAAATAGTCCTTCAAAAATTCTAACCAAGGAGAATTATGTTTGAAGATATGCATCCTTCCATAATGCTTGCTACTATAGCTATTTTTTTGGCTATGATAGTTACTTTAAATAGTATGCTGTATAAGCCGCTTTTAAAATTTATGGATGAAAGAAATGATTCTATAAAAAATGATGAGAATAAAGTAAAAGAAAATTCTCAAGAAGTTTTATGTGTGAATGATGAATTAGAAGTTATTCATATTAACACTAGAGAAGAAATTCAAAAAATCAAACAAAGTGCTATAGCTGCTGCTAAAGAAGAGGCAGAGCAAATTCTTAGAAGCAAGAAAGAAGAATTAGAAAGAAAAATGGCCAGCTTTTATGCAGATTTAGCTATTCAAAAAAAAGAGTTACAAGAACATTTAAACATACATTTACCTGAGCTTAAGCAAGCTTTGCAAAATAACATAAAGAAAATTTAAGAGGAGAGAAATGAGTAAGTTATTATTTATTATATTTTTGCTACCTTTGTATGCTTTTGGTGCATCAAACGGTAGTGGAGAATATGATATTATTCCAAGGACTATTAATTTTCTAATTTTTGTGGGTATATTGTATTATTTTGTTGCAACTCCATTTAAAAATTTTTACAAAAACCGTATTGTAAAAATTTCTTCTAAACTTGATGAAATTCAAAAAAAACTTTTAGAAAGTAAAGCTAAGAAATTAGATACGATGAAAAAACTTGAAGAAGCTAAGGCAAGTGCTGCTGCCGCTTTAATTACAGCAAAAAAAGAAGCTGAAATCTTAGTTAAAAATATTAAGAAAGAAACTCAAGATGAGTTAGATTTACTTCAAAAACATTTTGAGGAACAAAAAGATTATGAATTTAGAAAAATGGAAAAAGAATTAGTATCAAATACTTTAAATGAAATTTTTTCTGATCCAAATATGACATTAAAACAGAGTGAAATAATAGAACTTATGATGAAGAAGGTATCTTAAATATGGAAAATATAATTGCAAGAAGATATGCAAAAGCGATAGCTTCAAGAGCTGATATAAATGATTTTTATCAGAATTTGTGTATTTTAAATTCTGCTTTTGTTTTGCCAAAATTTAAAAATATTATAGAATCTAATGAGATTAAAAAAGAAAGAAAAATGGAATTTCTTGATTCTTTTTTTGATATTAAAAATTCTAGTTTTCAAAATTTTTTAAGACTTTTGATTGAAAATTCAAGATTAGAATGCATTCCTCAAATAGTTAAAGAACTTGAAAGACAAAAAGCTTTTAAAGAAAATATTTTTGTTGGTATTGTATATTCTAAAGAAAAATTAAGTCAAGAAAATCTTAAAGATCTTGAAGTCAAACTTAACAAAAAATTTGATGCAAATATTAAACTAAATAATAAAATCAGTCAAGATGATAGTGTTAAAATAGAATTAGAAGAATTAGGTTATGAACTTTCTTTTTCTATGAAAGCTCTTCAAAATAAGCTAAACGAATATATATTGAAAATTATCTAAGGAGAAAAAGTAAATGAAATTTAAAGCTGATGAGATCAGTTCAATAATCAAAGAAAGAATTGAAAATTTTGATTTAAATCTTGAAATTGAAGAAACAGGAAAGATTATTTCTGTAGCTGATGGTGTTGCTAAGGTATATGGACTTAAGAATATTATGGCTGGAGAAATGGTAGAATTTGAAAATGGTGATAAAGGAATGGCCTTAAACCTTGAAGAGTCGAGTGTAGGTATTGTTATACTTGGAAAAGGAGAAGGTTTAAAAGAAGGTGCTTCTGTAAAAAGACTTAAGAAATTACTTAAAGTTCCAGTAGGTGAGGCTTTGATTGGCCGTGTTGTAAATGCTTTAGGTGAGCCAATTGATGCTAAAGGTGTGATCAATGCTAATGAATATCGTTTTGTTGAAGAAAAAGCAAAAGGTATTATGGCGAGAAAAAGTGTTCATGAGCCTTTACATACAGGAATTAAAGCTATTGATGCGCTTGTGCCAATTGGTCGTGGTCAAAGAGAGCTTATCATAGGTGATAGACAAACAGGTAAAACTACTGTTGCTGTTGATACTATTATATCTCAAAGAGGTCAAGGAGTTATCTGTATATATGTTGCAATTGGTCAAAAGCAAAGTACAGTGGCACAAGTGGTTAAAAGACTAGAAGAACATGGTGCTATGGAATATACTATTGTTGTAAATGCCGGTGCTTCAGATCCTGCGGCTTTACAGTACTTAGCTCCATATACTGGTGTAACCATGGGTGAATTTTTTAGAGACAACGCAAAACATGCTTTAATTGTTTATGATGATTTGAGCAAGCATGCTGTAGCTTATCGCGAAATGTCTTTGATTTTACGTCGTCCTCCAGGTCGTGAAGCTTATCCAGGCGATGTTTTTTACCTTCATTCAAGATTGCTTGAAAGAGCAAGCAAGCTAAATGATGAATTAGGTGCTGGTTCTTTGACGGCATTGCCGATAATTGAAACACAAGCAGGAGATGTTTCTGCTTATATTCCAACTAATGTTATTTCAATTACAGATGGACAAATTTTCTTAGAAACTGATTTATTTAACTCAGGAATTCGTCCTGCAATTAATGTTGGTTTATCAGTATCTCGTGTAGGTGGGGCTGCTCAAATTAAAGCTACAAAACAAGTTTCAGGCACATTAAGACTTGACCTTGCTCAATATAGAGAGCTTCAAGCTTTTGCACAATTTGCTAGTGATTTAGATGAGGCAAGTAGAAAACAACTTGAACGTGGACAAAGAATGGTTGAACTCTTAAAACAACCACCTTATTCTCCGCTTAGCGTTGAAAAACAAGTAGTTTTAATTTTTGCAGGAACCAAAGGTTTCTTAGATGATATTGCTGTTTCTAGAATTAAGGAATTTGAAGATGGAATTTATCCTTTTATTGAGGCAAAACATCCAGATATTTTTGAGCAAATTCGCTCTAAAAAAGCTTTAGATTCTGATTTGGAAGAAAAACTAGCTAAAGCCATTAATGAGTTTAAAGCAAATCATTTATAAGGTCTTTTATGTCTAATTTAAAAGAAATTAAAAGAAAAATTAAAAGTGTTCATAACACTCAAAAGACTACAAATGCTATGAAGCTAGTTTCTACTGCTAAGTTAAAAAAAGCAGAAGAAGCAGCTAAAAGATCAAAAATTTATGCACAAAAAATCGATGAAATTTTGAGTGAAATTTCATTTCAGATCAATAAAATTGTTCACAATGAAGATGATGTGCGTTTATCTTTGTTTCATAAAAAAGAACAAATTAAAACCGTAGATTTAATATTTATTACTGCAGATAAAGGCTTATGCGGTGGTTTTAATATTAAGACTTTAAAAACAGTAAGTGAAATGCTAAAAGAATATGAAGCAAAAAATATTAATATTCGTCTTAGAGCTATAGGTAAAACTGGGATTGAATATTTTAATTTTCAAAAAATAGAATTGTTAGAGAAATATTTCCATCTTAGTTCTAGTCCTGATTATGAGAAAGCATGTGAAGTAATTCATGCTGCTGTAGATGATTTTTTAAATGGAAATACAGATGAAGTGATTTTAGTTCATAATGGTTATAAAAATATGATTACCCAAGAACTTAAAATTAATCATCTTATTCCAGTTGAGCCAAAGAGTATTGAACAGACTCATAATTCTCTTTTAGAGCTTGAACCGGAAGGAACTGAGCTTTTAGAAGATTTAATGAAAACGTATTTTGAGTATAATATGTATTATGCGTTAATCGATTCTTTGGCGGCAGAGCATAGCGCAAGAATGCAAGCTATGGATAATGCAACTAATAACGCAAAGGCAAGAGTGAAACAACTAAATTTAGCTTATAACAAAGCAAGACAAGAATCCATTACTACTGAGCTTATAGAGATTATCAGTGGTGTTGAATCAATGAAATAGTAAAATTTTAAGGAGAAGATAAATAATGCAAGGATTTATTTCACAGGTATTAGGTCCGGTTGTTGATGTAGATTTTAACGACTATTTACCTCAAATTAATGAAGCAATTGTTGTAAATTTTGAAAGCGAAGGAAAAAAACATAAACTTGTTTTAGAAGTAGCAGCTCATTTAGGAGATAATAGAGTTAGAACTATTGCTATGGATATGACAGATGGTTTGGTAAGGGGCTTAAAAGCTGAGGCTTTAGGTGCTCCTATTAGTGTTCCTGTTGGTGAGAAAGTTTTAGGAAGAATTTTCAATGTTACTGGAGATTTGATCGATGAAGGTGAAGAAATTTCTTTTGATAAAAAATGGGCAATTCATAGAGATCCACCAGCTTTTGAAGATCAAAGCACAAAAAGTGAGATTTTTGAAACAGGGATTAAAGTTGTAGATTTACTTGCTCCTTATGCAAAAGGTGGTAAAGTAGGTCTTTTTGGTGGTGCAGGTGTTGGTAAAACTGTTATTATTATGGAGCTTATTCACAATGTTGCATTTAAGCATAGCGGCTATTCTGTATTTGCAGGTGTGGGTGAGAGAACTCGTGAAGGAAATGACCTTTATAATGAAATGAAAGAAAGTAATGTTTTAGACAAAGTTGCTCTATGTTATGGACAAATGAATGAACCACCAGGGGCAAGAAATCGTATTGCTTTAACAGGTTTAACAATGGCTGAGTATTTTAGAGATGAAATGGGTCTTGATGTGCTTATGTTTATTGATAATATCTTTAGATTTTCACAATCAGGTTCTGAAATGTCAGCACTTTTAGGAAGAATTCCATCAGCTGTGGGTTATCAACCAACCTTAGCAAGTGAAATGGGTAAATTCCAAGAAAGAATTACTTCAACTAAAAAAGGCTCAATCACTTCAGTTCAAGCTGTTTACGTTCCAGCTGATGACTTAACAGACCCAGCTCCAGCAACTGTTTTTGCTCACTTAGATGCTACAACGGTTTTAAATAGAGCTATTGCTGAAAAGGGTATTTATCCTGCAGTTGACCCACTTGACTCAACTTCAAGAATGCTTGATCCAAATATCATTGGAGAAGAACATTATAAAGTTGCTCGTGGTGTTCAATCAGTGCTTCAAAAATACAAAGATTTACAAGATATCATCGCCATTTTAGGTATGGATGAGCTTAGCGAAGAGGATAAACTTGTAGTTGAAAGAGCAAGAAAGATTGAAAAATTCTTATCACAACCATTTTTCGTTGCAGAAGTTTTCACAGGTAGCCCAGGAAAATATATAAGCCTTGAAGATACAATAGCAGGATTTAAGGGAATTTTAGAAGGTAAATATGATCATTTACCAGAAAATGCTTTCTATATGGTTGGAAATATAGATGAAGCTATTGCAAAAGCGGATAAATTAAAAGGTTAATTTATGAACGATTTGATTAATTTCGAGATAGTTACGCCTTTGGGTGTAATCTATCAAGGAGAAGTAAAATCTGTTACTTTACCGGGTAGTGAAGGAGAATTTGGCGTGCTTAAAGGACATGCTGCTTTGGTTTCTTCTTTAAAATCTGGAGTAATTGATATTGAAAAAGCTGATTTAAACCATGAATTAATTGCTATTGATGCTGGACATGCAAAGGTAGATGAAGATAAGATTTGCGTGTTAGCAAAGGGTGCGGTTTGGGTTTGTGGAAGTGATGAAAGTGAGATTGAAAAAAATCTTGCTCAAGCAAAAGATTTGATTAAATCTATGAGTTCTGATAATGCAGCTTTAGCAGCAACTTTTTCAAAACTTGATAATGCAAGGATGCATTAATGAATTTTGAAGCTATATTTCATTTTTTCAATAGTTCAAGTATTATTACTTATATAGTTTTATTATGGCTTTCTTTATATTTTATTTTAGCATTTAGTATTTTGTTTGCTAGATTGACTTATTTGGCTACATGGAGAAACAAGGAGAAAGAAAGTTTAGAAACTTTGCTCTTGGGTGAGAAGGATTTAAGTCGTACTGATTCGATTTTAAGAAAATGTAATGATACAACTTCAAATCATTTAGAAATCTATAAAAATTTAGCAAGTCGCCGCGCTTCTGCTGGACTTACTTGGCTTAGTATTATTGCTTCAACTTCACCTTTTATAGGTCTTTTTGGGACAGTTATTTCTATACTTGAAACTTTTGGTGGACTTGAAACTCAAAATTCTTTAAGTCTCATAGCTCCTAAAATCAGTGAGGCTTTAGTTGCTACAGGTTGTGGTATTTTAGTAGCAATTCCTGCTTATACATTTCATCTCATCATTAAAAGAAAAGCTTTTGAACTTTTAAGCATTATTGATAGCGAGATTAAAGTTATAAGTTCGAGTAAATAAGGTTAAAAATGCCATTTGATGATGAAAAACCTGAACTTAATATCACACCTTTAGTAGATATTATGCTTGTATTGCTTGCGATTTTAATGGTAACAGCTCCAAGCATTACTTATGAAGAAAAAATTAATCTTCCACAAGGTAGTCAAAAAAATACTAGCGCTCCAACTGTTAAGAGTTTAATTATTAGTATTAATGCAAAAAAAGAAATTTTTTTAAATCAAGAAAAATACGATTTTATAAGTTTTGCTGATAATCTTGCTCAAAGAAAAGCACAATTTAATACCGAAGATCCGGTTTTTATACGCGCTGATAAAAGCTTAAAATATGACGATGTTATTTCAGTCTTAAGAAGTGTAAAAAATTTAGGATTTAATAAAGTTGCTTTACAGACTGAATAATCATGAAAAATTATGGTTTGAGTAATTTAAATTCGTTTTTACTTGCTTTAGCAATATATGTTGGTATAGTAATTCTTGTTTTTTTTAGACTTGTAAGCGAGGTTGAACCCGCTATACAATATACCGATATAAAAGATAGTTTTGTAGATATTGAACTTGCTGAACCATCAAAACAAGTTATTACTCAAAGCAACACTCCTAAAGAAATACAAAAATCAACAGAGCAAATTGATATAGAAAAGCTTTTTGCTCAGACTACAAATAAAACAGTTAAAACCGAAGATATTGACCAAAAGGCAAGTAATTTTAATGAGCTTTTTGGAAATATTAAAGAAATACAAGAAGAAAAGACTACAAAAATTCAATCAAGTGCTAAATCAGGAATTTCTAGTGCCCCAAAACCTCAAGCTTCTGAACTTGTAAAACAACTTAATGATAGCTTGCTTCAAGAAGAAAGTTCAACACAAGGTGAAAGTACAAAGGCACAAAAAATTGGAATTTATGATGAATTTTTAGGGAAAGTCGTGCGTATTATCACTCAAAGATGGACTCAGTATTATCCAAATAGTGAAAAAATTTCTGTTAAGGTAAAAATTTTTATTGATGAAAATGGAAAATTTGGCTATACTTCAGTTGAAAAAAGTGGGAATCCTTTATATGATGCTAAAGTGGCTGAATTTTTAGAAAGTCAAAAAGGTAAATTTATTACTTATCCTCCGCAAAATAAAAATATAAGCATTACCATGAATTTAAGAGATGAAGCAAAAGTTAAAAATGATTAGGAGAACAAAATGAAAAAAATTGTAGCAATTTTTTTAGTCTTTTTAGGAAGTCTTTGGGCAGAAGATCCGGTTATTGATGTTGTTAATTCTGGTGTGGTTTTACCAAAGATTATCGTTAAAGATAATTCAAATTTAAGTGATGAGAATTTAAAGAAAAGCTTTTATAATATCATTGTGAATGATTTGAAAGTAAGTTCAAACTTTGAAGTTGTTGCTAATGCAACTGAGACAAGTAATTATACTTTTGAATACACTTTAAATAAAAATGGTAACACTTTGAGTTTAAATGTAAAAATAAAAGCTGGCGGTTCTGATAAGTCAGAGCAAACTTATACTTTAAATGGTTTAGAGCAATATCCATTTTTGGCACATAAAAGCGTCAAAGCTTCTGTAAATGCGTTAGGACTTGCACCTGTTGATTGGATGGATCATAAAATTTTGATCGCGAGAAATTCTAGCTCTAAAAAAAGTCAAATTATTATGGCTGATTATACTTTAACTTATCAAAAAGTTATTGTTGATGGTGGGCTTAATTTATTTCCAAAATGGGGAAATAAAGAACAAACTCTATTTTATTATACAGCTTATGATCATGATAAGCCAACTTTATACCGTTATGATTTAAATACCAATAAAGCTAGTAAAATTTTATCAAGTGGCGGTATGGTTGTAGCAAGTGATGTGAGTGTAGATGGAAGTAAACTACTTGTTACCATGGCTCCAAAAGATCAGCCTGATGTTTATTTATATGACTTAAATACCAAAAATCTAACACAATTAACTAATTATTCTGGTATTGATGTTAATGGAAATTTTATTGGCTCAGATGATAGTAAAGTGGTATTTGTAAGCGATCGTTTAGGATATCCTAATATTTTTATGCAAGATTTAAATAGCAATAGTGCTGAACAAGTTGTTTTTCATGGTAGAAACAATTCGGCTGTTTCGACTTATAAAGATTTTTTGGTTTATTCAAGTCGTGAACCAAATCAAGCAGGTGTTTTTAATATTTATTTGATGTCAATTAATAGTGATTATATTCGTCAACTTACAGCAAATGGAAAAAATTTATTTCCAAGATTTTCTAGTGATGGTGGAAGTATAGTATTTATCAAATATTTAGGTGCGCAAAGTGCTTTGGGTGTTATTCGTGTAAATGCAAATAAGACTTTTTATTTTCCTCTTAGGGTTGGAAAAATTCAATCAATTGATTGGTAAAAATTTCAATTTTAGGTTAAAATTAATTAAAAATTAGATATAATAATAAGAATTTATTAACTTTGAAAGGTCATAAATGAAAAAAATTCTTTTTACTTCAATCGCAGCTCTTGCAGTTGTTATTAGTGGTTGTAGCACAAAAAGCACTAGCGTAAGCGGTGATAGTAGTGTTGATTCAAATCGTGGTTCAGGTGGAAGTGATGGTTGGGATATTGATTCAAAAATTTCTCAACTTAATGATACTTTAAATAAAGTATATTTTGATTTTGATAAATTCAACATTCGTCCTGATATGCAAAATGTTGTAAGCACAAATGCTAATATTTTTAACACTGAAGTAAGCGGTGTAAGTATTACTGTTGAAGGAAACTGCGATGAGTGGGGAACCGATGAATATAACCAAGCTCTAGGTTTAAAAAGAGCAAAAGCTGTAAAAGAAGCTTTAATCGCTAAAGGTGTAAATGCTGATAGAATTGCTGTTAAAAGCTATGGAGAAACAAATCCTGTGTGTACTGAAAAAACTAAAGCTTGCGATGCGCAAAACAGACGTGCTGAATTTAAATTATCAAGATAATTAATGAAAAAAATATTCACAGTAGCTCTTCTTGGAGCTACTTTACTTTATGCAGAAAGCTCAGCTTTTGGTGCAGGAGATATAACAAGCAATTCTTCTTATGGTTTAACTTCAAATGAAAAATTATTTAAAGAAAAGTTAGATAATTTAAATAATGAAAATATACAAACAAATGCTAGAATTAATGAAATTAACGAAAGAATCGAGGGTTTACAAAGCACTTTAGAAGGTATAAATTCTCAATATGCTAAATCAAATTCTAGATTAAGTCAAGTTGAAGAGAATAATCAAAATATTGAAAATAATTTTACTAGTGAAATTCAAAAATTAAAGGCTTATGTTGAAGAAAGTAGAAAAATTCAAGAAGCTAATAATAAGCAAGTAAAAAAAGTTTTAGCCGAACTTAGTTCTTTAGTAGATGCTATTAATGCAAATTATGTTTCTAAAAACGAATTAAATGATGCAAATTTAAGCGTTAAAACTATTACACCTAGTGTTGTTGTTTCAACTACAGATTCAAATAGTACCATTGAAAACAATAATACTCAAAATACCCAAGATGATAAAGCAAAACAAATTGATGAATCTTGGAAAAAGAAAAAAAATAATGAAATTTTAGAATTAGCGATAAAAGATGTTGATAAAAATGCTTTTGAAGATTCCAAAGCAAAATTAAATTTTCTCATAACAAAGCAGTATAAACCTGCAAGAGCAAATTTTTGGTTAGGGGAGATCGAGTATAAACAAAAAAATTATAACAATGCTATTGTTTATTATAAAAAAAGTTCTTCTTTGAGTACAAAAGGAGATTATTTCCCAAAACTTTTATATCATACTGCCATTTCATTGGATAAAACAGGTGATACAAAAACAGCAAATGGTTTTTATAAAGCTTTAAAAACTAATTATCCAAATTCACCCGAAGCAAAAGCTTCACCTAATAGAAAATAAATTAAGGAGATAAAATGGCTATAGAAAAAAATAGTGTAGTTTCAATGTTTTATGAGTTAAAAGATGCAAATACAAATGAAGTTTTAGAATCAAATTTATATTCTCAACCTATTTCTTTTATTTTAGGCAAAGGTCAGATTTTAGAAAGCTTAGAAGAAGAAGTGATGAAGCTTGATTGCCCTAGCAATGCTGATGTGGTAATTAAAAAAGAAAAAGGTTTAGGCGAATACGATGAAAATGCCGTTCAAACTTTACCAAAAGAGCAATTTGCAGGTATTGATTTAAAAGTAGGTATGGAGCTTTTTGGCGAAGGTGAAAATGGCGAAACCGTTCGTGTAACTGTAAAAGAAATTGGTGAAAATGATGTGACAATTGACTATAATCATCCTTATGCAGGTCGTGATTTGCTTTTTTCTTTAAATATCGTAGATGCTAGAGTTGCGAGTGAAGATGAAATTCTTACAGGTATTATCGCAGGAAGTCATAGTTGTGGTTGTGGAAGCGGACATGGACACGATCATCATCACGGACATGGACATGGTGGTGGCGGTTGCTGTGGTGGCGGCGGTTGCGGTTGTCATTAATGAATGCTGCGTTTATATTTCCAGGTCAAGGCTCTCAAAGTCTTGGCATGGGAAAAGATTTTTATGAAAACTCTATAAAAGCCAAAGAACTCCTTCAAAACGCAAGTGATTTTTGTAAGATTGATTTTAAACATTTGCTTTTTGAAGAAAACGAAAAACTCAATCAAAGTGAATTTACTCAACCCGCCATCGTTTTAAATTCCTTAATGGCTTATAGTGTTTTACTTGAAAAAAAACCTGATTTAAGTTCGAAATTTGCTTTAGGGCATTCTTTGGGAGAATTTTCAGCCTTAGCTGTCAATGGTGCTTTTGATTTTTTAGAGGCTCTTTCTTTGGTCAATAAAAGAGGGCTTTTCATGCAAGAAGATTGTGCAAAAGTTGAAGCAGGTATGATGGTGGTTTTGGGGCTTGATGATGAAAAGGTTGAAGAGCTTTGTCAAAAAGCACAAAAAGAAAACAAGCAAATTTTCGCTGCAAATTATAACTGCGATGGACAAATCGTTGTAGCAGGTTTAAAACCTGATTTAGCAAGTTATGAAAGTGTATTTAAAGAAGCAGGAGCTAAAAGAGCTATGCTTTTAAATATGAACGTGGCAAGTCATTGTCCTCTTTTGGAAAATGCTTCAGCTAAGCTTTGTGTGGAGCTTGAAAAGGTGTTAAAACCAAATTTTAAAGCCGTAATTTCTAATGCAAATGCCAAAATTTATACAAGCAAAGAAGAAGCCATTGAGCTTTTAAAAGCGCAACTTATCTCTCCTGTGCTTTATAAACAAAGCATTAAGGCATGTGAAAATGAAGTAGATTATTTCATAGAATTTGGCGCAAGTGTGCTTAAGGGTTTGAATAAAAAAATCACTTCAAAAGAAACTTATGCTTTAACAAATATGAATGATATTGATGAATTTTTAAAGGTTGTATGATGAAAATAGCAATTTTAGGAGCCATGAGTGAAGAAATCACTCCTTTACTTGAAACACTTAAAGATTATACGAAAATAGAACACGCTAACAATACTTATTATTTTGCAAAGTATAAAAACCATGAACTTGTTTTAGCGTATTCTAAAATTGGCAAGGTAAATTCTACTCTTAGTGCTAGTGTGATGATAGAAAAATTTGGCGCACAAGCTTTGCTTTTTACAGGAGTTGCAGGTGCTTTTAATCCTGAACTTGAAATTGGCGATTTGCTTTATGCAACAAAATTAGCTCAATACGATCTTGATATTACTGCTTTTGGACATCCTTTGGGTTTTGTTCCAGGTAATGAAATTTTTATCAAAACCGATGAGAAATTAAACAATCTTGCTTTAGAAGTTGCTAAGGAATTAAATATCAAACTGCGTGCAGGTATTATTGCAACGGGTGATGAGTTTATTTGCGATGAAGCAAAAAAAGCAAAAATTAGAGAAATTTTCAATGCGGATGCTTGTGAAATGGAAGGCGCAAGTGTGGCTTTGGTTTGTGATGCTTTAAAGGTGCCTTGTTTTATCTTAAGAGCTATGAGTGATAAAGCAGGGGAAAAGGCTGAATTTGATTTTGATGAGTTTGTGATCAATTCAGCTAAAATTTCAGCCAATTTTGTGCTTAAAATGTGCGAGAAATTATGATAAATCTTAGCAAAAAACTCATACGCCAAGTTGCACAAGCTAATGCTAAATTTGGACTTATTAAAGATGGAGATAGGGTTCTTTTAGGGCTTAGTGGCGGGAAAGATTCTTTGGCTTTAGCCCATCTTTTAAATCGTATGCAAGCTCACGCTCCTTTTAAATTTGAACTTGAAGCGGTAACTTTGAGTTATGGTATGGGCGAGGATTATTCTCATCTTCATGCACATTGTGAAGAACACGGCATTAAACATAGCGTGCTTGATTCAAATATTTATGAAGTTTCAGGCGATACCATAAGAGAAAATTCAAGTTTTTGTAGTTATTTTTCGAGAATGCGTCGTGGAGCTTTATATACTTACGCTCTTGAAAAAGGTTTTAACAAGCTTGCTATAGCTCATCATTTAGATGATGCAGCAGAAAGCTTTTTTATGAATTTTATTCATAATGGAGCTTTAAGAACCTTAGCGCCTATTTATCAAAGCAAACGCGGTATAACTGTGATACGCCCTTTGATTTTTGTGCGAGAAAGACAGCTTAGGGATAATGCTACGCAAAATGAACTTAGCGTGATAGGAAATGAATTTTGTCCTGGTATGAAACTCAGCGAAAAAAATGTGAAATTTCCACACGCTAGAGAAGAAGCTAAACAGCTTTTAGCAAATTTAGAAAAAGATCATCCTAAGCTTTTTACAAGCTTAAAAACTGCTTTTACAAATTTACACACAGAAAGTTTTTGGCTTCAAAAGGCATAAAAGCATGAAAAAAGCTTTTGTTTTAGTGGATTATCAAAATGATTTTATTGATGGAAGTTTAGGTTTTGATAAGGCTTTAAAAATCAAAGAAAATATTCTTAAAGCCTTAAATCAAATCGATTTTAATAACACGCATTTGCTTTTAACCTATGATACGCATGATGAGCATTATCTACAAAGTAAAGAAGGTTTAAATTTACCTGTAAAACATTGCATTAAAGAGAGTTTGGGTTGGCAAATGCCAAAGGAATTTGAACCTTTTTTACAAAAAGCTCATAAAATTTTTTATAAAAATACTTTTGGTAGCTTAGAATTAGCTAATTTCATACAAAAAAGTGATTATGAAGAACTTCATTTTGCAGGGCTTGTTTCTCATATTTGTGTGTTTTGTAATATTATTTTAGCTTTTGGTGCTAAGCCTAATGCAAGGATAATTTTACACCAAAATTTAAGTGCAAGTTTTGATGAAAATTTAGAAAAATCCGCTTTTGATATACTTAGGGCTTATGGTATTGAAATTGTTTAATGCAAGGCTTTATACTTCATACTCAAAAAGTTAAAGATGAGGATTTGATTGTTTATATTTTAAGTCCCAAAATGCTTATTAAGGCTTATCGTTTTTATGGACTTAGACATTCTAGTATTTTAAGCGGCTATAAAATCGACTTTGCTTTAGAAGAAAATCCTAGTTTTTTACCAAGACTTAAAGATGTATTGCATTTGGGATTTTTATGGATTATGCAAAGGGATAAAATGCTTATTTGGCAAGAATTTATCCGTCTTTTATATAGGCACTTAAAAGATGTAGAAGAGCTTGATAGTTTTTATTTTGATTTACTTGATGAGTGTGTGAAAAGGTTTGAAAAACAAAATCCAAAGCGTGTTATTGTTGATGCTTATTTAAAAATTTTGGAATTTGAAGGAAGATTGCATAAAGATTTTTTTTGTTTTGCCTGTGATGAGAAAATTCAAAATTCCATTACATTGCTAAGGGCTTTTTTACCTTCGCATTCTCAATGTGCTTTAGGATTTGAGTTTGAAGAGAAAAAACTAAAACAATTTTATAGTAGTAAAAATTGTGCGATTTTTGATGATGAAGAAATAGAAAATTTATATCATTTGATTAAGGAAGGTTTATGATATTAAGTGATGAAAAATGTGATTTTTTAGAATCTATAGCAAGTTTTTTAAGTCCTAAAGATGTGGAGCTTGTCTTTGTGGATAGTAAAGAAATGCAAGAAATTAACTTAGAGCAAAGAAAACAAGATAAAACCACTGATGTACTTTCTTTTCCACTTGAAAATATCGATGAGAGTTTGCCTTTGGGTTCTGTTGTGATCAATGTGGATTTGGCAAAAGAAAAGGCTAAAGAGTTAGGGCATAGCTATGAAGAAGAAATAAGCTTGCTTTTTATCCACGCTATGCTTCATTTGTTAGGTTTTGATCATGAAAATGATAATGGAGAAATGAGAGAAAAAGAGAAAGAACTTATAGAGCATTTTAATTTACCTAAAAGTTTGATTGTAAGGACTTTGGAAGATTAAGTAAGATTTTTTTCAAGGGCTAGAAGACTTGCGCTTTATATTTTAAATATATGAGTAAAAATATTAAAAAAAATCATTTTTGCCGATTTACTTTAGAATAAAATTTATTCCAAGGTGATAAAGATGATAGTATTTCCTCTAAGCTCTTTTAATAGATATTTTGGAAACAATCCTTTGCAAACACTTACCAAAATAAGAGATGAAAGTATTGAAAATGGAAATCCCGAGCTTACAAAAAAACAAAGAGAAGAATTAGGTAATGATTTGATAGATTTGTATAAGATTTCTAAAAAATTCAGCGATAAAATAGAATTAGTCGAGGGTTCAATAGAAGATAAGCTTAGAAACAATGAATTACCAGAATCAGAAGTTAAAAATTTATTTCAATGGATGGATGAAAATGCTAAACACCCTCGTTGGATGCATATTGATGGCGTGAGTTATGATGAAGCTTATGTTAAAATTTTTCACACAAGCAAAAGTATAGATGAATTTAAAGAAAAATATCTTGAGCTTCAAAAAAAATATTTTGTTGATTTTAACAATATTGATTCATCGCAGAAAAAACTGCAAGAAACTTCAGAAGAAGACAAAAAAGCTTTCAAACCTATACAAGTAGAAAGTAAAAGCGAAACCTACAAAGATGATAATAAAATGAATGAGCTTTTAAGAAAACTACTAGAAACTAAATTTGGCACAAGCGATGAGCTAGAAATTCTTTTTGGTATGAATTTTAGCAATGATAATGCAGGGGAATTTAATAAAATTCTTTCTCAAAACACTTCAGCAAAAATTATAGATATTAAGGCTTAAGATTTTTTAAATTATAAAAATCAATCAAGTTAAACTAAAAAATTCTTCTATTTTTTTTCGCATTTCTTCGACATTGTCGATACGATTAACGGTATCTCTAAAGGCTGAAGCGTCTTTATGCCCTTTAGAATACTCGTGTAAATGCTTGCGAAATATACTTACGCCTTGATCTTTGTAGTGTTTTATCATTTCATCAAAATGAGTGAGTATGATTTCTTTTTTGAGTTTTTCATCTACACTTTTACCGCTTTTGATTTCATAAAATATCCAAGGATTTCCTACGCTTGCACGCCCTATCATGAGTCCATCACATTTTGTGATTTTATAAACTTCTTTAGCGTTTTGTGCGTTAATATCGCCATTTGCAATCACAGGAATTTTCACACTCGCTTTAGCACTAGCAATGGATCCATAATCGGCTTTTCCGCTATAAAGCTGTTTTCTTGTGCGTCCGTGGATACTTATAAAATCCACCCCCAAGCTTTCACAAATTTTAGCCATTTTTTCAGGATATTTTTCATTAAATCCTAGTCGAAATTTCACACTTGTAAGGCTTTTTTTATTGTTTTCTTTAATCACTCCTACAAGATTTTTAAAAAGCTCTAAATTTTCTAGCAAAGCACTGCCA
The DNA here is from genome assembly GCF_001762735.1 of Campylobacter sp. BCW_6461. NCBI lineage: Bacteria > Pseudomonadati > Campylobacterota > Epsilonproteobacteria > Campylobacterales > Campylobacteraceae > Campylobacter > Campylobacter sp. BCW_6461. The sequence goes on from NZ_MJXJ01000025.1 coordinate 88,413, forward strand.
GCACATTGTTTAACAACTTTATTTACAGGGCAACCGCAATTAAAATCGATCCCATCTACAAAATCCATTTCATTTAGCATTTGCACTGCTTTTTTTAGCACTTCTTTATCTCCACCTGCAATTTGGACTATATAGGGATTTTCTAATTCAGCTCTTTCTAGCATATGTAAAGTTTTAGAACTTTCATAAACTAAGGCATTAGAACTTATCATTTCACTTATGGTAATATCAGCACCAAATTTTTTTACTACATTACGAAAAGGCAGATCTGAAAAACCTGCCATAGGGGCTAAAAACAGGGGTTTTTTGCTAAAATCTATCATTGTATGAGTTGATTTAGATCGATTTTGATATTTTTTTCACGCAAGGCTAAAAAGGCTTTAAAATCATTAAATTTTTTATCATCATTGTGAATTTGTTCTCTTAACTCATCTAAAAGTCCAAATTCAGCCAAAAGATATAAATATGCTCTTAAAGCTTCGCTTTTTTCATTTTTAATTTTGTTAAAAATTCCTAAAATAGCATCAGGATTTAAAAGTTTAGTACTTAGTTTTGCTGCATTAAGATAGTCTTTTTCGCTTAATATGTTGTGTGAAAGTAAAACTTCATATTCTGCTACACTAAGTTCTAAATTTCCTTCTTTAAAACGCTTGATAAGTGTGAGAACTTCAGAAGGCTTTTTAGGGATTTTTACATTTTTAATTTGCTCATAACTAGCTTTTTCTATAAGAGTGTTAAAAGCAATTTCTTCAAATTCATCTTTGATTTCATTAAGGTTTTTAAGTTTGTTATAGGCATAATTTGCATCATTTTTGAGATGATTTTTTTCATTTTGCAAATATAAAACATTGTTATTTTCGAGTTTAAATTTGCTAAGGTTAAAAAATTCGTTTTTATTTAAACCATCAATAAGATCTAAAATTTCATTGATTTTATTTGAGTGTGGAATTTTTTCATGTGTTTTTATGGTTTTAAAAAGTTGTGCTACAGATCTAAATTCTTTTGTTTGAAAAGTGGTTTTAAGATCTTTTTCAAGGAGTAAATCTTGAGTATAAGCTTCAAATTTAGCTGCATCTTTAAAAAAATGCTTAAATTTTAAATAACGCAAAAATCCATAAAATGCTATGTGTAAAACGGCTAAAATCATATAAATAAATAAAGGAATAACAAGCCATATCATAATAGGTAGTTCAAAGGTATAAGTGCTGATATTTAGAGTATAGCTTCCTAGTTCTAGATGCCAAGCAAAGGCAAAAATAAGTGCTATATAAATAAAACTTGCAAGTAAGAAGAGTTTAATTTTCATGTTTTTTTCCTTGTTCTGCAATTTGACGGCAAGTGATACAATATCTTGCGTGAGGTTTGATTTTTAGTCTTTGAGAGTCGATTTCATCATCGCAAGATTCGCAAATTCCATAAGTGCCGTTTTTGATTTTATCTAAAGAATCTTCGATTTCTATAAGTTCTTCTTTGAGATTGGTGCTGATAGCAAAGTCAATTTGAGAGCCTGTTTCTATGACAGAAAAATCTACACTATCGCTTGGGACGCTATTGTGAAGAGCTTCGATTTCATTTGAATTGCTTTGCAAATTTTCTAAGATAGCTTTTTTTCTTTCTTCTAAAATATTTTTGAAATTTTGTATTTCATTTTTTTTCATTTTAAAACTTTCTATTTGTGATAAGGGTGATTGTTGTTGATGCAAAATGCACGATAAATTTGTTCTAAAAGTAAGGTTTTAACAAATTGATGTGCTAAAGTAAGTTTGCTTAATGATAGTCTAAAATCCAAACTTTGATTAAATTCTTCTCTTAAACCATAAGCACCTCCTATAAAAAAACTTAATTCATTTTTATCTTGGATGAGTTTTGCAAATTCTATACTTGTAAGATCTTTCCCTTTTTCATCAAGAGCGATACAATAGCCTTTTTTATAAGGCATAAAAGCTTCTTCATAGCTTTTTTTTGCTTCTATGGCATTTAAATTTTGAGCTAAGGCTATTTTTTTATTAAAAACATTTATTTCTTTTAAAGTGGCGTATTTGGAGATGAGTTTAGAGTATTTCTCACTCCAAGTTTTAAATTCATCACTTTTTTGAATACAAAAGATATTAACTTGCAAATTATTTTCCACTAAAAAATTTTAGTACATCGCTAAGATATTGTTTTTGTTCTCCTCTTTCAACTATGGCATCTATAAGTCCATGTTCTAACAAGAACTCTGCTTTTTGAAAACCTTCAGGTAAATCTGCTCCTATAGTTTGTTTAATAACTCTTGCACCAGCAAAACCTACTAAAGCTTCAGGTTCAGCGATGATTAAATCTCCAAGCCAAGCAAAAGAAGCACTTACTCCACCCATAGTAGGATCGGTTAAAATGCTAATATAAGGAAGTTTTTCTTTGCTAAGAAGTTTAAGTGCAGCACTAGTTTTGCTCATTTGCATCAAAGAATAAGTACTTTCTTGCATTCTAGCTCCACCGCTTGCACTTACGATGACAAGAGAAGTTTTGCTTGTGATAGCTCTTTGTATAGCTCTAACAATTTTTTCTCCTTCAACAGAACCTAAAGATCCGCCCATAAAAGAAAAATCAAATACAACAAGTTGGGTTTTTAAACCATTGATTTCACATTCTCCACTGATGACAGAACTTTTTCTACCTGTTTTACTTTCACCTTCGCTAAGGCGTTTTTTATAGGATTTGCTATCAACAAATTTTAAAGGATCTATAGCTTCTAAATTTGCATCATACTCAATAAAACTGCCTTCATCGCTTAAAAGTTTAATACGTTCATCAGCTGAAATTCTCATGTGATAATTGCATTTAGGACAAACATTAAAACAAGATTCTATTTCTTTATAATACATCAAAGCATGACAACTTTGGCACTTTACCCAGTGATTTGGCGCTTCTTTAACGCTAGGTTGTTGTCTTCTTATTTTTGAAAAAATATCTGCAAAATTCATATATTCACCTAATTATTTTTTAAAAATTCTAAGATTATATCAAAAATTTTTTTGTCTTGGCTTAGGAGAAGGAAATTTTCATTTTTTTCTATATATAAATTTTGATGAATTGCTAAAGCAGCTGCTGTATCAAAAATTCGTGTTTTTCCAAGAATTAATACAAAACTAAAATACGAAGCATAAGCAAGACTTAAGGCTGTTGCACCCAAAGAGCGAAATTTTAATTGATTTTTTGTTAAAAAATCGAGAAGTTCTGGATAAAGTGAAATTTTTTCAACTATACCTATTTTAGAAAATAGATTAGGTGTTAAGGGTGAGTATTTTGGATCGGAAAGATTGGATTTAAAAGCTTGTTTGTTATTAAAAGCAAAAATTTCTTGACTGACAAGATTGCAAACAAAAGCGCTTTTTGCCTGATCTTTTTCCATAAGAGCTATAGAAGTTCCATAAAATGGTATTTTAGAAACAAAATTTGAACTTCCATCCAAAGGATCAAGAATCATTTGTTTTGGGCTAGCTTTTCCGATCAATCCGCTTTCTTCAGAAAAAATTTGTCCAAAACAACTAAGATATTTTATGAAAATTTGTTCACATTTTAAGTCAAGCTCATAGCCTTGATTTTTATCATAGCCTAATTTAGAGCAAAGTTTAAGATCATTTTGTGGGATATTGTTTAGATACTTGCGTATTTGCAAATTTGCATTCAAGCAAGCATCTAAAAATTCTTTCATTAAAAGCGTGTTCCAAGATTAAATTCAAAACTATTAGTATCATCACCTTTTTTATCATTAAGAGGTTTGGCAAATACAAGTTGTAAAGGTCCAATAGGTGTAATCCATTCAATGCCTATACCTGTACTCATTCTTTTTATTTCATCTAAATTTTTACGCCCTATCATACCATAATCAAAAAACACGCTACCACGAAGTTTGATTCTATCAATCAAAGGAAAACTAAGTTCTACGGAATTGGCAAAAGCTATAGTTCCACCTACTTCATCTCCCCATTGATTTTTAGGACTTACTGTTCTGCTTTCAAAACCGCGTATCGATCTAATACCACCTAAATAAATTCTTTGGTTAATTGGTAAATAACCTTCATCCCATACTTTATAAAAACTCGCTTTATAGCGATAAATAAGATCATATCCTATATAGTCTTGCAAACCTTGATAAAAGTTAAATTTAGAGCTTGATGAAATAAATTCTTGATCTCCGCCAAGTCCAGCGTATTCTAAACTAGTTGAAGCAATAATACCTGATCGTGGCAGATAATAATCATCTGTATTGTTAAAGGTGATTGCTGGAGTTATAGAGCTTTTAATACTTTTGCCAAGTTCATATCCTGTTCTTAAAAGAGTTGGACTTAAGTGATATATATCGCTTTGTTCAAGATTATAAGTTAAGCTTACATTATAGTATCTTGCAAATTGGCGTCCAACTGTTATATCAAAGCCGTAATTTTTTTCTGAATAATTATCCCATTCATAGTCATTTGAATAAAGTGTTCCACCCAGACTATATTGACTATCAAGAACGCGTGGATTTACGAGACTAATCCTTCCCGATAAAGTATCATCGCTTTTATCTACGCTTACAGAGCTTTTTATTCCTGAACCAAAGATATTTGTATCCGATAAAGAAGCGTTAAGCAAAATACCATCGCTTGATCCATAGCCAATGCCTCCAGAAATAGCTCCTGTAGAAGCTTCTTTAACATCAACAATCAAATCAATATGTGTATTATCAACTTTTTCTTCTTTGATATTTACATCGTCAAAATAAGAAGTTCTTTTTAAAGCATTTTTTGACTCGCTTAAGTCTGTTCTATTGTATAAATTACCTTCTGTTATATATAATTCTCGGCGTATGACGCGATCTACGGTGCGTGAATTTCCTGAAATAATAACATTTCTTATATAAACTTTATCGTGAGGGATTACTTTAAATACAACGGTGGCTTCTTGAGTTTGATCATTTTTTTGAATATCAGGATAGACTTCTACAAACGCATAACCCAAATCAGCACTTTGTGTTTCTATGGTTTTAACATCTTTTCTAATGTCTTCGATATTGATAGTTTTGCCAGCGCTTGATCTTAAATCTTTTACGGTTTGTGCATTTTGCTTATCATCAAATAAAGGATTTTCTATGCTTATACTTTTAATTTTATAAGGCTTTCCTTCTTTGATAAAATAAGTCAAATTTGCTTGATAAGTATCTGTGTAGGTTTTAAGATAAGGGGAGGATACTTGAACATCTAAATATCCTTTTTTCATATATTCATCAGCAATTCTTGAACTATCGTTACTAAGTTCAAAAACTTTTAATTTTCCATCATTGCGTCCCCACATCCATCCCATAAATTCTTTTTCTTTGTTAACAACAGCAGGTTCTATATCAGAATATGAAAATTTCTTTGCTCCACTTAAATGAACATTATCAATAATGATATTTTCACCACGATTTACTATAAATTCAAGCTCTAGTCCATCAGTATTTTCTAAAGTCTTTTTTTTGTATTCTACAATAGTATCAAAATAACTTTTTGCTTCATAATAAGCTTTAATGCGTTCAATAGCTTCTTTTATACTTCCTTCATCAAGTAGTGTACCTCTTTTAATCCCTAAAATACTTTCAACTTGTTTTCTATCATTGGAAGCTATACCTGTTATACTAACCTTTGCTATAGTTGGTTTTTCAGTAACTATAATTTCCAAAATTCCATTGTTGTTTTCTACTGCAATATTTTCGAAATAATTTTGTTTATAAAGATTAAGAATAGCAGTGTTGATTTTTGCAGGATTTATTTCCTCGCCTATTTTAAGCCCCGCGATATTTATAGCGCTTGTGTTCGATAAATGATTTAATCCGATAAATTTAATATCTTTAATGGTTGCTGCATTGGCCATAGCAACTAAAGCACAAATACTAATAAGATGTTTTTTCATTGATTTTTTACCTAAAGCTTTATTAAAAGCTGTATAATAGCAAAAAAAATTTAACAAAAAAACTAAGGTAGAAAGTATGAAAATAGCAATTATAGGGCTTGGGCTTATGGGTGGATCTTTAGGGCTTTGTTTGAAAGAAAATAAGCTTATTTCTTGTGTTTATGGTATGGATTTAAGCAAAGAAAATGAAAAAGATGCCCTGCAATTAGGTCTTATTCATGAGCTTATAGAATTTAAAGATTTAGCTTTATGTGATATGATTTTTGTCGCAACTCCTGTTGATGCTATTATAGCAATTTTGCAAAAGTTAGTTGATTTGCCTTCTAATGTAACAATTATAGAGCTTGGAAGTACAAAAAGAAAAATTATAGAAAGTTTGCCTAAGAATTTAATCAAACAAACTCTTTTTGCTCATCCTATGACAGGAACTGAAAATTCAGGTCCAAAAGCAGCTTTTAAAGAGCTTTATAAAGATGCAGTTTGTGTTCTTTGTGATAGTGAAATAGCTGATGATTTACATCAAAAAAGAGCGGTAGAAATTTTTTCTCATTTAGGGATGAAAATTGTTTTTATGGATAGTAAAGCCCATGATCATCATGCTGCTATTATTTCTCATTTGCCTCATGTTATAAGTTTTTCTTTGGCAAATTTTGTAATGAAGGAAGAAGATAAAAGAAATATAGTTCATTTAGCCGGAGGATCTTTTAAAGGTATGAGCAGAATTGCCAAATCATCGCCACAAATGTGGGAAAGTATTTTTTTACAAAATAAAGATAACTTATTAAGTTCTATTGATTTTTTTCAACAAGAATTAGAGAGATGTAAACAAATGATACAATTAGACAAAAACGATGAATTAAGAGAATGGATGAAACAGGCTAATACCCTAAGAGAAATTTTATAAATTTGCTAGATATTTACTGAAAATATAATAGAATTTATATTAAAAGCAACAAAAACATTGAAAATTTTTAAGGAAGGTTATGGCAAAAAGAAAAGGCAAAACTTATTTATCTGTTTTAATTTTAGTTTTAATAGCAATTTTGATTTTTTTTATTTCAAGATTAAGTATTTTTGAAAAAAATCCTCCTCAAATTTTAATGCCAGATGTTGTATATACTGATCTTAAAAAACCTATTTTAGTGCATATTAAAGATGATGAAAGTTCTATCAAAAACGTACAAATTATATTGCATAAAGACGACAATACTAGTGCAATGGTTATAGCAGATGAAAAGATTTCTAATTTAAAAGATATTACCTTACAAGTTGCTTTGCCAAAATTTGGTTACAAAGAAAATGTAAAATCTTTTGTTTTGGAGGCGATAGCTAAAGATTCTAGTTTTTGGAATTTTTTTAGTGGCAATGAAGCAAGAAAACAAATTGCGGTATTAGTAGATAATACGGCTCCAAAAATCAATATCATAAGCAATTCTTACCAAATCGAGCAAGGTGGTGCTGGGGCAGTTGTTTTTAAGGCTGATGATGCTAATTTAGATAAGGTGTATATAGAAACAAATAAAGGTAAAATCTTTAAAGCCACACCTTATGTAAAAGAAGGATATTATGCGGCTTTGATTGCTTGGGATGCAAGAGATGAGGAATTTCGTGCATTTGTTATCGCTACGGATAAAGCGGGCAATATTTCAAAAGAACGTATAAGGTATTATTTTGTTAATCGTAAATATCGTGTTTCAAATATCAATCTAACGGATAAATTTTTAGATGGAAAGATTGAGAATTTAGCAAATCAGTACGCTCCAAAAGATAATAATCTCAATCGTTATGAAAAATTTAAGTTTGTCAATGAAACTTTAAGAAATAGCAATGAAAAACTTATCCATGAAATCACTTCAAAAGTACCTGAGGAAAAAATTGATAATTTTGATTTGAATTTATTTTTACCTCTTAAAAATGGTATGAAAGTAGCGGATTTTGCTGATCATAGGTATTATTCTTATAATGGGCAATTTGTGAGTGATTCTTATCATATGGGGCTTGATCTAGCAAGCGTAGCACAAGCTCCTATCATAAGTAATAACGCAGGCAAGGTTGTTTTTGCTGCTGAAAATGGAATTTATGGTTTAAATTTAATTGTTTATCATGGTTTTGGAGTATATAGTCTTTATGGGCACTGTTCTTCTAAAAATGTTGATTTAGATGAAATGATTAATAAACAAAGCATTATAGGCAAAACAGGAACAAGTGGTTTAGCCTTAGGCGATCATTTGCATTTTGGAGTTTTGGTTCAAGGGGTTGAAACGCGTCCTGAACAATGGCAAGATAAAAAATGGATAGAAAATAATATTTACAATGTTTTAAATGATGGTAAAAAGATAATTTTAGGAAAAAATTAATGAAACAATTAACTTTAGCAAAAACTGTCAAAGGCGTAGGTATAGGACTTCATAAGGGTGAACCCATAGAAATTACTTTAGAGCCTTTAGAAGCAAATAGTGGTATAGTATTTTTTAGAAGTGATCTTAATGCAAGCTATAAGGCAAGTCCTGAAAATGTGATCAATACTCAAATGGCAACTGTTTTAGGAGATGAAAGAGGGTTTATTTCTACAATAGAGCATTTAATGAGTGCGATTAATGCTTATGGAATCGATAATGTACGCATTGTTTTAAATGCAAATGAAGCTCCTGTTATGGATGGATCAAGTATTAGTTTTTGTATGATGCTTGATGAAGCAGGGGTAAAAGAACTTGATGTGCCTAAAAAAATTATGGTAATTAAAAAGCCTATAGAAGTAAGAGATGGTAATAAATTTGTGCGTTTAACTCCTACTAAAGAACCCCGTATTAATTACACAATTAAATTTGACAATGCTGTCATAGGTGAACAAAGTTACAATTTTGAATTCAGCAAAAAAAATTATATAGAAAACATAGCAAGGGCTAGAACTTTTGGTTTTTTAAAAGATGTTCAAGCTCTTAGGAGTATGAATTTAGCACTAGGTGGAAGTTTAGAAAATACTATAGTAGTAGATGAAAATCGTATTTTAAATCCTGAGGGTTTGCGTTTCAAAGATGAGTTTGTAAGACATAAAATTTTAGATGCAATTGGAGATTTAACCTTACTTGGATATCGTGTTTTTGGAGATTATACTTCATATGCTGGGAGTCATCATTTAAATCATTTACTTACTAAAGAAGTTTTAAAAGATAAAGATGCTTATGAAATTGTAAGCCTTGAAAAAACAACCCAAAAAGCTTATGAAAAGGTATTTGCATAAAAACTTCTCTTTTACTTAATACTTTATCTAAGCCTTTAATGATCGGAATTTATCAAGATGATAAACTTATAAAAACTTATAAAAGTGAAGAAAAAGCAAGCGAATTTTTACCAAAAATTTTAGATGAATTGCTTAAAGAATATGATTTTACAAGTTTAATCTATGCTAATGGTCCAGGTTCTTATATGGGGATTAAAATTTCTTATGTAAGTTTGAGTACTTTAAGTATAGTAAAAAATATTCCTTTATTTGCGGTGAGTGCTTTTGAATTAAATGGCTATAAACCCATAAGTGCAAATAAAAATTTTTGTTTTGTATATAAGGAAGGTGAAATTTGTTTAGAGCAAAATATCCCAGCAGAGTTTTTTTTACCAAAAAATTTACAAGAGCTTAAACTAAATAATGATAATCTTCCCTTTTATTTTTTAGATGCAATTTAGGATGAAATTTGAAAATTTTAGTTCCAGCTACGAGTGCGAATTTAGGGCCAGGTTTTGATTGTTTAGGACTTAGTTTAAAGCTTTTTAATGAAACTCAAATCCAAAAATCAGGTGTTTTTAGCATTAGTATTGGAGGCGAGGGAAGTGATAATATTTTTCTTAAAAAAAACAATATATTTGTAAATATTTTTTATGAAATTTATGAAAAACTAAGCGGAAAAAAAGATAATTTTCGTTTTATTTTTCAAAATAACATTCCTCTTTCAAGAGGATTAGGAAGCTCTTCAGCTGTGATTGTTGGAGCTATTGCCAGTGCTTATTATATGAGTGGATTTAAGGTAGAAAAAGAACGTATTTTAGATGAAGCTTTAATTTATGAAAACCATCCAGATAATATCGCTCCAGCTACTCTTGGTGGTTTTGTGTGTTCTTTGGTTGAAAAAAATAAAGTTTATAGTATCAAAAAAGAGATTGATAAAGATTTAGCTGCTGTGGTTGTGATCCCAAATTTGGCAATGAGCACGGAACAATCACGCCAAGCTTTGGCCAAAAATTTAAGTTTTAATGATGCGGTTTTCAACCTTTCTCATGCTTCATTTTTAACCGCTTGTTTTTTGGAGAAAAAATATGAATTTTTAAAATTTGCAAGTCAAGATAAGCTCCATGAAATCAATCGTATGAAAAACTTACCCGAGCTTTTTGAAGTGCAAAAATTTGCCTTAGAAAATAAAGCTTTAATGAGCACACTTTCAGGTTCGGGATCGAGCTTTTTTTCTTTAGCTTTTAAAGATGATGCTTTAGCTTTAGCAAAGAAAATACAAACAAAATTTAAAGATTTTCGTGTGCAATATTTAGAATTTGATGATAATGGCTTTGAAATTTGCTAAAAAATATAAAAAAAAGATATAATTTTGAAAAAACATATACCAATTAGAATGTGCATAGTGTGTAAAAACCGCTTTGAGCAAAATATGTTATTTAGATTTAAAGTTGTTTTAGGAGATATTGTGCCTAAAGCAGAACATGGAAGAAGCGGATATTTATGTCAAAATTGTATTGAGAGAGAAGATAAAGTCTTACAAAAAGCATTTTCTAAAATATGTAAAAATTTAAATACTAAAATTACTCAGCAAGGACTTAAGGAGATATTTTTAAATGGCAAAGATTAGAATTCATGAAATCGCAAAAGAATTAGGTTATGATAGTAAGGAAATTATTGAAAAGGCAAATGAATTAGGACTTGGAATTAAAACAGCATCAAATGCTGTAGAACCTGAGATTGCGGCAGCTATTTATGAGTATATACAAACAAGAGAAATTCCAGAAGCTTTTAAGAAAAATATCAAAACTCCTACAGCAAAAAAGCCTAAAAAAGAAAATATAAAAGAACAAGAAAAGCTAAATGAATCTGAAAAAAAAGAACCTAAAAAAGAAGAAAAGCTTAAACAAGAAGTTAAAAAAGAAGAATTAAAAATTGAAAAAGAAAATGCAAAAGAGGAAGAAAAACAAGAAATTATTGATGCTCATAAGCCACAAAGCCTTGCTAGTGCAACTTTAGCCAAAAGACGCGGACTTGTTATTGTTAAAAAGAAAAAAGACGAAGAAGAAATTCAAGTTAAAAAAGAAGAAGTAAAAAATTCAAATGATATATCTATCAATAATGAAGAGCGCTTAAGTTTAAAAACTATGTTTTCAAATGCTGATGAGAGTTTAAAGAAAAAGAAAAAAGAAAAAAAATCTTTTGTTGCGAGTAAAAAAGAAAGTACCGAAAAAATGAATTTTTTAGATGAACATGATTTTGGTGATATTTCTTTAGATGATGAAGATGAGGTAGTATTACCTGATTTTAGTGTAAAAGAACAAGAAAAACCACAAAATATCAATAAAAAACAACCTAATTTTATAAGACAAGCTGTTGGAAATTCTGCGGGTTTTGGGCTTGAAGGTGGAATTCAAAGAAGAAGTCGTAAAAAACCATCTAAAAAGATTGAAAAAAAGGAAGTAGAAGAAGTAGGTAGCGTTGCTATTTCTAAAGAAATTCGTGTGTATGAATTCGCTGATAAGATAGGAAAAAGCACTAGTGAAGTGATTTCAAAACTTTTCATGCTTGGAATGATGACAACAAAAAATGATTTCTTAGATGAAGATGCGATTGAAATTTTGGCTGCTGAATTTGGTATAGAGATCAATATCATTAACGAGGCTGATGAGTTTGATTATGTAAAAGACTATGAAGAAGAGACTGATGAAAAAGATTTAGTGACTAGAGCGCCTGTGATTACCATCATGGGGCATGTTGATCATGGTAAAACTTCTTTGTTAGATTATATCAGAAAATCACGCGTTGCAAGTGGAGAAGCAGGGGGTATTACCCAACACGTGGGTGCTTATATGGTAGAAAAAAACGGGCGTAAAATTACTTTTATCGATACTCCAGGTCACGAAGCTTTTACTGCTATGCGTGCAAGGGGTGCAAGTATCACTGATATTGTAATCATCGTTGTAGCCGCAGATGATGGGGTAAAACCACAAACCAAAGAAGCGATAAATCATGCTAAAGCAGCAGGTGTGCCTATTATTATTGCTATTAATAAAATGGATAAAGAAGCAGCAAATCCCGATATGGTAAAAACTCAACTCGCAGAAATGGAAATCATGCCAGTAGAATGGGGCGGATCTTATGAATTTGTAGGAGTTTCGGCTAAAACAGGAATGGGGATTGAAGATTTGCTTGAAATCGTGCTTTTACAAGCTGATATTTTAGAACTTAAAGCCAATCCAAAAAGTTTTGCTAAAGCAAGCATTATAGAAAGTTCTGTGCAAAAAGGGCGTGGTGCGGTGGCTACTATCATCGTGCAAAATGGAACACTTACTATAGGAAGTACCGTGGTTGCAGGCGAGGCTTATGGAAAAGTGCGTGCGATGAGCGATGATCAAGGTAAAGCCTTAAAAGAAATTAAACCAGGCGAATGTGGGGTTATCGTAGGGCTTAGTGAAGTAGCAGATGCAGGTGAAATTTTAATCGCAGTAAAAACCGATAAAGAAGCAAGAGAATATGCTAATAAACGCCACGAATACAATCGCCAAAAAGAACTTAGCAAATCCACTAAAGTTAGCATTGATGAGCTTGGAGCTAAGATCAAAGAAGGTAATCTAAAAGCCTTGCCTGTTATTTTAAAAGCTGATGTGCAAGGATCTTTAGAAGCCTTAAAGGCAAGTTTAGAAAAACTTAGAAATGATGAGATTAAAGTGAATATCATTCATAGTGGAGTAGGAGGAATCACGCAAAGTGATATAGAGCTTGCAAGTGCGAGTGAAAACTCTATAGTACTAGGTTTTAACATACGCCCAACAGGGGAAGTTAAAGAGCGTGCTAAGGATAAAGGCGTAGAAATTAAAACTTATAATGTAATTTATAATCTTTTAGACGATGTAAAAGCCTTACTTGGTGGTATGATGAGCCCGATTATTTCTGAAGAGCAATTAGGACAAGCAGAGATTAGACAAGTGATCAATGTACCAAAAATCGGACAAATTGCAGGTTGTATGGTAACTGAAGGGGTGATTAACCGTGGAGCTAAAATTCGTCTTATCCGTGATGGAGTTGTGGTTTATGAAGGCAATGTGAGTTCACTCAAACGCTTTAAAGATGATGCTAAAGAAGTGGCAAAAGGCTATGAATGTGGCGTAGGTATAGAAGGGTGTGATGATATGAGAGTGGGTGATTATATAGAAAGCTATAAAGAAGTAGAGGAACAAGCAAGTCTATGAACCCAAGTGAGATTAAAAAACTACGCACTGAAAGTATCTTAAAAGAGCTGATCCCTGAAGCTTTAGCAAATTTAGATGATGAAAATTTGAAAAATTTGTGTGTAGTGGATGTAGAGTGTAAAAAAGGCAGATACGATGCTTTTGTGTATCTTGATAAGATGTTTTTTAATGTTCATGAGCAAGAAAAAATTTTATCTTCTTTAAAAAAGGCAAGTAGAGCTTTGCAAAATTACTGCATGAGTGAGCAGGGCTGGTATAGGTGTCCGAATTTTCATTTTAAATTTGATGATAGGCTTGAGTATCAAAACCATATGGATGCACTTTTTGAAAAAATAAAAAAGGATAAAAATGAATCTTGAAGCCCTTTGCAAAGAAGCAGGACTTAGTTTTTATGATGATGAGCTAGTAAGTGAAAATGGCAGAAAAATTTATAGAATTTATGTACAAAAAGAAGGCGGGGTAAATCTTGATGATTGTGCAAGGCTTAGTGAAATTTTATCGCCTATTTTTGATGTAGAGTCACCTGTAAATGGAGAGTATTTTTTAGAAGTATCTTCACCAGGACTTGAAAGAAAACTTAGCAAGATAGAACATTTTGCAAAAAGTATAGGTGAACTTGTGAAGATCACAACCAATGAAAAAGAAAAATTCGAAGCAAAAATCATTGCTGTAGATGATGAAAATATCACTTTAGAAAATTTAGAAAATAAAGAAAAAACTACTATAAATTTTAATGATATAAAAAAAGCTAGAACCTTTGTGGAGTGGTGAAAATTTAGAAATATGATTTTTTAATTACCTTTTATATAATTAAATTTAAATATAAACACAAAAAACTATAAAATTTTATATTTGTAGGTTAAAAGGAAAATAGTATGAATATTGCTGAATTTCATTTTTCAAATGGAAATAAAACACAAGCACAAATAGAAGATTCAAATGAGAAAATTTTTAAGATATTTTTGGAAAAAAGACTAAAAAATTACAATCAATATATCAAAGCTACAAAAGACATAATTAAAGAATGTAAAAGATTAAATATTGTCAATAGAGATGATTTTGATACGTTTCAAATAAATTCTATAGAAGTTTTAACAAATTTGTTATTTGAATTAAAAAATGGGCTATTGCGAGAATATGATCTTAAGAGCAGCAATCGATGTCCGCATGCTTGTATTAAATCTCATTATTTGGAATTTGTAAAATATGTCAATGCTTATAAAAATTATGTTTCAAAAGATATGGTTAAGTATTTGAAGACAAGAGGTGGTGAGAAAGAATTTAAAGTAGAAATAAAAAATCAAAAGATAGAAATTATTGCTAGTATTAATAATATTAGAAAATACTCTTCGAATAGATTTTTGGAATATAGTGTTTTAGGTAAAAATGAAGTTGAGTCATATGCTAAACCATTATTTGAAGATATATTAAGCAACTCAAATCTTAGTGCGATTAAGCAAAGCGAAAATGAAAAGATACTAATTGAAAATCAAAATATACCTTTAAATCAAATTCTTTATGGGCCTCCAGGGACAGGAAAAACTTATCATACTATAGATAAAGCTTTAGAAATTTTAGGTGAAAATTTAGAAAACAGAGATGAGAAAAAAGCAAAATTTGATGAGTATGTAAAAAATGGACAAATAGTTTTTACCACTTTTCATCAAAGCTATGGATATGAAGAATTTGTAGAAGGCATAAAGCCTCGCATAGATAGCAAAGAAAATTCTAAGGAAGTAGAATACGAAATAAAAGACGGAATTTTTAAAGAACTTTGTAAAAAAGCTTTGGATAATTACAAAGTATCTTTATTAACACAAGAAGAATTTGTAAAGAGTGAAGATTTAGAAAACAAAATAGAAATTTTTTTAGATGAATTAGTAGATCAACAAAAATTTATAGAAAAAATTCAAAGTGGTGGATTTAAATTAGAAGAATATAATGAAAAATATAGAATTATCACAGATGATACTAATGCAAATTTGTATTTAAATTTAGAAATTTTTAAAACGCTTTTGGAAAATAAAGATAAGATTATAAACGGAAGAAGCATTAAGCAAATTTTAAATAATAAACATAGAAGACAAATCGATAGTTACTATTTTCAGCTAGTTAAATTGTTTAAAGAACGAGAACAAGATTATAAAGTAGATAATAATCCTAGTGAAAAGCCAGAATTAAAACCTTATATAATCATCATCGATGAAATCAATCGTGGTAATGTAAGTAAGATTTTTGGTGAGCTTATAACCTTGATAGAACCTAGTAAAAGGATAGGTGAAAAAGAAGAGTTAAAAGTGACTTTGCCTTATAGCGGTGAAAAATTTGGAGTGCCTAAAAATGTTTATATCATAGGCACTATGAATACAGCCGATAGAAGCATAACTTCTCTTGATACAGCTTTAAGAAGAAGATTTGAATTTATTGAGATGATGCCTGATGTGAGCAAATTATCTATGGATTGCGAAGGTATTAATTTACAAGAATTATTAAAAGCTATAAACACTCGTATAGAATATTTACTAGATAGAGAAAAAACCATAGGTCATGCATTTTTTGTAAGTGTTGAAAATTTAGAAGATTTAAAAAAAGTTTTTCAAAATAAAATTATTCCGCTTTTGCAAGAGTATTTTTATAATGATTATGCTTTGATTAATGAGGTTTTAAATGATAATGGTATGATTTTTGAAGATAAAAAAGATGATAAATATCTTCAAAAAATAAAAAATCTAGATAGTGTTAATAGCGAGAGAAGTATTTATAATATTGCTTCATTTGATGATAAAATTTGGGATAAAATAGAAATATATCAAGCAATTTATAATGATGAAATAGCAAATAAATTAAAAAACGAAAATGAATAGCACTTTTTCCATCATCGAATACCAAGCTTTTTCTAAAGAAGATTTAAAAGAAATTTTCAAAGAAAAGGCCGAAGGGTTTTATAAAGAGCTAGAAGACTTTGCAAAAAATAATGAAAATCTTCTAGGCTTTAAAAACAAAAATTCCTTAAAAGCTAAAAATTATGTCGGCATTATACAGACTAAAAGCGGGGTTTTGGAGATTTTGCCAAAATGCACGAATTTAGATAGTTATAAAAAAGAAGATAGTTCTTCAAATCATGACAAAGAAAAACTAAGAAGATGTTATGAATTAGACAATATTTCTAAAAATAATGATTTTTATGAAAAAGATTTTAAATTTAATCCTAAAAATCTTTTGATAAATATGCTAAAAACCTTAAAAAACTCCCCCTTTAAAAAATCGCAAATTTCATCTTTGCAAAGTTCTAAAATTCCTTTATTTGAAGTGTTTATCACTATGTTTTTAGATGAATTTGATAGCGTATATAAAAAAGGCTTGATGAGATCTTATCTAAGTTGCGAAGAAAATAGGGCTTTTTTAAAGGGAAAATTACTATTTAACGAGCATATCAAGCAAAATTTTATACACAAAGAAAGATTTTTTACAAGCAACGATGAGTTTGTTTTAGATATAGCACCCAATCGTTTGATAAAATCAACGCTAAATTTTTTAAAATCAAAAACAAGTTTGAATAAATTTAGACTTATAAAATCTATGCAAATTCTCGATGAGGTAGAATTTTCTAAAAATTATGAAAAAGATTTTAGTTATAAAATTTCAAGACATTTTGATTATTATGAAAACTTGCTTTTGTGGTGTAAAATTTTCTTAAAAAATGAAAGTTTTATGCCTTATCATGGTAAAAATGAAGCTTTTGCTTTGCTTTTTCCTATGGAGAAAATTTTTGAAGATTATGTAGCTTATATGCTAAAAAAAGTAAATCCAGCTCAAGATATTAAAGTTCAAAACAATGGAAAGTATTTAATCTCAAAAAATGATGAAAATTGTTTCATGTTAAAGCCTGATTTATATATAGAAAATAAAATGATCCTAGATACCAAATGGAAAATTCCAAATGATAGTGAAAATGAGAAAAAACAGGGTATAGAACAAAGCGATTTGTATCAAATGTTTGCTTATGCTTGCAAATTTAAAATTTATGATATTAAACTTGTGTATCCTTTATGTGAAAAAACTCAAGATTTACAAAGAAAAATCGCAGAAAAATTTTTTGTTTTTAAAGCAAGCGAACATTTGTATTTTAAAGAACAAGGGCAAAAAGATATAAAAGTCCAAGTATTTTTTGCACCTTTACCTTTTTAAAAATTTGCCTATCAAATGCACTAAAAAACCAAAGCAAGCTACAGCTATGATGCAAGCACCGCTTGAGAGATTAAGATAATAACTAAGTATAAGTCCTAAAACACAAAAAATCATACTTAAAAAACTTGCCAAAATCATGATAAAGCCAAGTCTTTTGGTAAAATTTTCAGCAATAAAGCTTGGGATACTAAGTAAAGCCATAACTAAAATAAGCCCTACAAGGCGTATGGAAATAACTATGCAAAAAGCCATAAGGGCGATTAAAAGATAATGAAAAAAACTTGTATTGATACCACGAACTTTTGCAAATTCCGCATCAAAGCTTAATGCTTCAAATTGTCTATAAAATAATAAAATTAAAAGCACCACCACGCTATCAACCAAAGCCATAAGCCATAAATCTTGTGTTCCTACAGCCAAAATGCTCCCAAAAAGATAAGCCATTAAATCTGTGTTATAACTAGGGCTTAAATCGATTAAAATAATCCCAACAGCCATTCCAAAAGCCCATATTACAGCGATAATACTATCACTTCTGTGTTCATAGTGTTTAGCTAAAAAAGCTACTAAAAAAGCCAAAAATAAAGTAAATATTCCCGTGCTTAATAAAATAGGCAAAGAGAAATAAAAAGCTATACCTATACCACCAAAAGCCCCATGTGTTATACCTCCAGCCATAGAAAAAAGGCGATTTATCATCACCAAAGTGCCTATGATCCCACAAGCTATACTGACTAAAATCGCTCCTAGTAAAGCGTTTTGAAAAAAGGTGAAATTTAAAATTTCAAGCATTATTTTCCTTTGAAAATTTTAAACAAAAATTTTCTTTTTTAAATTCTGTTTTTTTCAAATTTCTTCTTGTAAATTCTTGTTCGCATAGTTTTTTGCTATCGCAATTTTTTTCATCGCAAAAACAAGTATTTAAACTCATTTCTACATCACAAAAATGAGAGTGATTTTCGTATAAATGTTTTAAAAATGAACTTTTTTCTTTTTCTTTAGTGTTAGTATGCAAGAAAAGTTCTTTGTTTAAATGTGCAATTTTATCGCTATAAGCTAATACAAGGTTGATATCGTGACAAATGAGTAAAATTCCCATGCCTTTTTGGTGCAAAGAGCTTAGAAGTTCAAAAATTTGTATAGCAGACTTGTTATCAACGCTTGCGGTAGGTTCATCTAAAATAAGCATTTTGCATTCACTAGCTAAGGCTCTTGCGATAAAAACACGTTGCCTTTGTCCTCCACTTAGAGAATCAATGGTTTTGTTCCAAAATTTTTCCATTCCTACACTTTTTAAAGCTTGCATAGCTTTTTCTTTATCTTTTTTCCCATAAAAACCAAAAATTTTTTTACTTACAAGTCCCATAAGAATGATTTCAAGTACTCTTGGACAAAAATTAGGATTGGCTAGAGTGTGTTGAGGAACATAGCCTATTTCTTTTTTTTGAAGAGCTTTGAAATGGATTTCATTTTTGGATTTTAAAAGTCCTAAGATAAGTTTTACGAGTGTTGATTTTCCTGCGCCATTTGGACCTATGATAGAGAGAAAGTCTTTATTGTCATAGCTAAGATTGATGTTTTTTAAGATGATTTCATTATTATAAGCGTAGTTTAGATTAGAAATTTCAAAAAAAAGCATCAAAAAACCTGATTATAAATTATGAGAAAAGGCATCAGCAGTTTTTAAAAGCTCATTTTCCCAATCATAAGATAAATGATCTATTTTGTAAATTTTTGCATCACATTCTTTAGCAAGTGTTTTTGCTGCATTTTCAGGGAAACCATTTTGAACAAAAATGACTTTTAAATTTTTATCTTTCATTAGAGTGATAAGTTTTTGCAAATCTTTGCTTTTTGGTTCCTTACCTAAAATTTCTACAGGAATTTGCGTAAGATTATAGCGTTTTGCAAAATATGTCCAAGAAGGATGATAAACTACAAATTCTCTATTTTTTAATTTTTCTAATTTTGAGGCAATTTGTAAATTTAAACTATCTAATTCTGCTAAAAATTTATCTAAATTTTGTTTATATAAATTTTTATTTTGTGGATATTTTTGAATCAAGGCGTCATAAATATTTAAAGCCATAGTTTGGACTAAAATAGGATCTAGCCAAGTATGAGGATCAAAATGCTCATGTTCGTGGTGTTCATGCTCATGAGAGTGTTCGTGTGTATCATGAGTTTGAATCAAAGCTATGTTTTTTTGCATATTTACAACTTGAAGTTTTGAAAAATTTTGTTTAAATTTATCCGTAAAAACTTTTTCAAATTCTAAGCCTATAGTGAAATAAATATCACTTTTTTCAAGTTTTTTCATAGTACTTGGTTTAAATTCAAAATTATGCTCATTGCTATTTGGGGGCAAAATAACATTGACATCTAGAGTATTTGCAGCTATTTTTTTAACAAAAAATGCTTGAGGTGCTATACTGACACTAACTAAATTGCTACTAGTATTTTGTTCTTGCTCTAAATTTTTAGCTTGTGTGAAAGTATAAAATATCCCTAAAGATAAAATAAATAATAGAATTTTTTTCAAAATATTTCCTTCGATATAAATTTTTTAAATTATAACGATATTAAGCTTAATACATAGAATTTTCGAAGCGATATTTATTTAAATAAAAATAATAAATATAAATTAATTTAATATTTATTAAATGAAATTTTTTATCACTTTTATATTTAAGTAAAAATTTAGATTTTTTAATTTATAATTCTTAAGAAAATTTAGCATTATTTTATATTTTATAAAATTAATGTTAAAAGTTCTTTTACAAAAATTAATTAAATTTAAAAGGAAAAATATGAATAATATCAAAATAAAACTTTCTGTTATTGCAAATTCAATTGCAATTTTTGCTTTAAGTATTTTGAGCATCATTAGCTTTTACTTTACAAAAGATTCTTTGTATCAAAGTACGCTTTATACTGAAACAGAACTTCTTAAAGCAACACAAATTTCTATAGAGGATTTTAGATCCAGAAATATATCTTTGCTTAATACTCTTGAAAAAGATATATTAAAATTACCCTATGAAGCACTAAATTCTCAAGATAACATAGTTAATAATGTAGGGGCCATATTAAAATACTACCGCAATAGTGGAAATTTGCTTGCTGTTTATATTGGTTTAGATAATGGTGAAAATATCATGAGTAGTGATCTAAGCGAGAAAAAAAATACTAATATAACTATAAATGGAAAAGCCAACAACTATAATGCAACTACTAGGGAATGGTATAAAGAAGCTAGAAATAGTAATCAAATCTATATAACCCCAGCTTATATTGATGCTATTAGTAATGAATACTGCATTACTTACTCTAAAGCTCTTTATAAGGATGGTAAATTTATTGGTGTTTTAGGAATTGATATTTTATTAACTAGTTTACAAGATCAAATCGCTAGAACTCCAGGCAATACCTTTGTTTTTGATAATAAAGATAAAATTTTTGCAGCCACCAACGAAGCTTTATTAGATCCTTCGGTAGACCATTCTCCTGTTCTAAATGCATATAAAGCTCATGGTGATAACAACTTCTTCTCTTATAAGTTAAATAATGAAGAAAGACTTGGAGCTTGTACTAAAGTCTTTGCTTATACAGCTTGTATTACCGAAAGCGCTGATATTATAAATAAACCTATATTTAAAGCAGCATATATACAAGTTATAGCCTTAATTGTTATGATATCTATTAGCATCATCCTCCTTTATTTCATCGTATCAAAATACCTCTCCCCACTTGCAGCTATCCAAACAGGTT
>NZ_MJXJ01000026.1:0-3260 GCF_001762735.1 Campylobacter sp. BCW_6461
TCTTTAAGCAGACTTAGTTCAGGTCTTAGAATCAACTCCGCAGCAGATGATGCTTCAGGGATGGCGATAGCAGATAGTTTAAGATCTCAAGCTAATACTTTAGGTCAAGCTATATCTAATGGTAACGATGCTTTAGGTATCTTACAAACTGCTGATAAGGCTATGGATGAGCAACTTAAAATCTTAGATACAATCAAAACTAAGGCAACTCAAGCGGCTCAAGATGGACAAAGTTTAAAAACAAGAACTATGCTTCAAGCAGATATCAACCGTTTAATGGAAGAACTTGACAATATCGCAAATACTACTTCATTTAACGGTAAACAACTTTTAAGTGGAAATTTTATCAATCAAGAATTTCAAATCGGTGCGAGTTCAAATCAAACTGTAAAAGCTACTATAGGAGCAACCCAATCTTCTAAGATAGGTTTAACACGCTTTGAAACAGGAGGAAGAATTACATCTGGTGGTGAAGTACAATTTACTCTTAAAAATTACAATGGTATAGATGATTTTCAGTTTCAAAAAGTTGTGATTTCAACTTCAGTTGGGA
Source organism: Campylobacter sp. BCW_6461 (assembly GCF_001762735.1). Classification (NCBI taxonomy): domain Bacteria; kingdom Pseudomonadati; phylum Campylobacterota; class Epsilonproteobacteria; order Campylobacterales; family Campylobacteraceae; genus Campylobacter; species Campylobacter sp. BCW_6461. Next base: position 554 of record NZ_MJXJ01000026.1, read on the forward strand.
CAGGACTTGGAGCCTTAGCAGAAGAGATCAATAAAAGTGCTGATAAAACAGGTGTTAGAGCTACTTTTACGGTAGAAACTAGAGGTATGGCTGCAGTTAGAGCCGGAACTACTTCAAATGACTTTGCTATCAATGGAGTAACTATAGGTCAAGTAGCCTATGAAGATGGTGATGGAAACGGTGCTTTGGTCGCTGCAATCAATTCGGTTAAAGATACTACCGGAGTTGAAGCTTCAATCGATGCTAATGGACAACTTTTGCTTACTTCAAGAGAAGGTAGAGGGATTAAAATCGATGGTAATATAGGCGGGGGTGCTTTTATCAATGCCAATATGAAAGAAAACTATGGTCGCTTGTCTTTAGTTAAAAACGATGGTAAGGATATTTTAGTAAGTGGTACAGGTCTTTCTTTTGCAGGTTTTGGAGCAAACAGTTTTATTTCTCAAGCTTCTATTTCTTTAAGAGAATCAAAAGGGCAGCTCGATGCTAATATCGCTGATGCTATGGGATTTGGTTCTGTAAATAAAGGTGTTGTGATAGGTGGTTTTTCTACTGTTAGCGCTTATATGAGTAGCGAAGGAAGTGGATTTTCAGCAGGTTCAGGTTATTCTATAGGTAGTGGTAAGGATTATTCTGCTACACTTACTGGTAATGCAACATTTATATCAACTGCATCTGCAGCTTCTAGGGTATATAATGTTTCTTCTGGTTCTGGTTTTTCAACTGGATCAAATTTATCACAATTTGCAACCATGAAAACTTCAGTTCTTGGAGTAAAAGATGAAACCGCAGGTGTTACTACACTTAAGGGTGCTATGGCAGTGATGGACATAGCTGAAACGGCTATAACAAATCTTGATCAAATCAGAGCAGACATTGGTTCAGTGCAAAATCAAGTTACATCAACTATAAACAACATCACTGTTACTCAGGTAAATGTTAAAGCAGCTGAGTCACAAATCCGTGATGTGGACTTTGCAGCCGAGAGTGCAAACTACTCTAAAGCAAATATCTTAGCTCAAAGTGGTTCTTATGCCATGGCACAGGCTAATTCTGTTCAGCAAAATGTTTTAAGATTGCTACAGTAGTTTACAAAAGCTGCAATATATATAAATCCAAGCCTAGTTTAATGCTAGGCTTTTTTATTTTAAACTCTAGAATTTTTAATCAAACTAAACTTGGAACACTTCTTGCTTTAATCTTTTCGATGCAATATTTTGAAAGGATTTAAAATGGGTTTTAGGATAAACACCAACATCGGTGCATTAAATGCACATGCAAATTCAGTTGTTAATGCTAGAGAGCTGGATAAGTCTTTAAGCAGACTTAGTTCAGGTCTTAGAATCAACTCCGCAGCAGATGATGCTTCAGGGATGGCGATAGCAGATAGTTTAAGATCTCAAGCTAATACTTTAGGTCAAGCTATATCTAATGGTAACGATGCTTTAGGTATCTTACAAACTGCTGATAAGGCTATGGATGAGCAACTTAAAATCTTAGATACAATCAAAACTAAGGCAACTCAAGCGGCTCAAGATGGACAAAGTTTAAAAACAAGAACTATGCTTCAAGCAGATATCAACCGTTTAATGGAAGAACTTGACAATATCGCAAATACTACTTCATTTAACGGTAAACAACTTTTAAGTGGAAATTTTATCAATCAAGAATTTCAAATCGGTGCGAGTTCAAATCAAACTGTAAAAGCTACTATAGGAGCAACCCAATCTTCTAAGATAGGTTTAACACGCTTTGAAACAGGAGGAAGAATTACATCTGGTGGTGAAGTACAATTTACTCTTAAAAATTACAATGGTATAGATGATTTTCAGTTTCAAAAAGTTGTGATTTCAACTTCAGTTGGGACAGGACTTGGAGCCTTAGCAGAAGAGATCAATAAAAGTGCTGATAAAACAGGTGTTAGAGCTACTTTTACGGTAGAAACTAGAGGTATGGCTGCAGTTAGAGCCGGAACTACTTCAAATGACTTTGCTATCAATGGAGTAACTATAGGTCAAGTAGCCTATGAAGATGGTGATGGAAACGGTGCTTTGGTCGCTGCAATCAATTCGGTTAAAGATACTACCGGAGTTGAAGCTTCAATCGATGCTAATGGACAACTTTTGCTTACTTCAAGAGAAGGTAGAGGGATTAAAATCGATGGTAATATAGGCGGGGGTGCTTTTATCAATGCCAATATGAAAGAAAACTATGGTCGCTTGTCTTTAGTTAAAAACGATGGTAAGGATATTTTAGTAAGTGGTACAGGTCTTTCTTTTGCAGGTTTTGGAGCAAACAGTTTTATTTCTCAAGCTTCTATTTCTTTAAGAGAATCAAAAGGGCAGCTCGATGCTAATATCGCTGATGCTATGGGATTTGGTTCTGTAAATAAAGGTGTTGTGATAGGTGGTTTTTCTACTGTTAGCGCTTATATGAGTAGCGAAGGAAGTGGATTTTCAGCAGGTTCAGGTTATTCTATAGGTAGTGGTAAGGATTATTCTGCTACACTTACTGGTAATGCAACATTTATATCAACTGCATCTGCAGCTTCTAGGGTATATAATGTTTCTTCTGGTTCTGGTTTTTCAACTGGATCAAATTTATCACAATTTGCAACCATGAAAACTTCAGTTCTTGGAGTAAAAGATGAAACCGCAGGTGTTACTACACTTAAGGGTGCTATGGCAGTGATGGACATAGCTGAAAC
>NZ_MJXJ01000027.1:0-2335 GCF_001762735.1 Campylobacter sp. BCW_6461
TCTTTAAGCAGACTTAGTTCAGGTCTTAGAATCAACTCCGCAGCAGATGATGCTTCAGGGATGGCGATAGCAGATAGTTTAAGATCTCAAGCTAATACTTTAGGTCAAGCTATATCTAATGGTAACGATGCTTTAGGTATCTTACAAACTGCTGATAAGGCTATGGATGAGCAACTTAAAATCTTAGATACAATCAAAACTAAGGCAACTCAAGCGGCTCAAGATGGACAAAGTTTAAAAACAAGAACTATGCTTCAAGCAGATATCAACCGTTTAATGGAAGAACTTGACAATATCGCAAATACTACTTCATTTAACGGTAAACAACTTTTAAGTGGAAATTTTATCAATCAAGAATTTCAAATCGGTGCGAGTTCAAATCAAACTGTAAAAGCTACTATAGGAGCAACCCAATCTTCTAAGATAGGTTTAACACGCTTTGAAACAGGAGGAAGAATTACATCTGGTGGTGAAGTACAATTTACTCTTAAAAATTACAATGGTATAGATGATTTTCAGTTTCAAAAAGTTGTGATTTCAACTTCAGTTGGGACAGGACTTGGAGCCTTAGCAGAAGAGATCAATAAAAGTGCTGATAAAACAGGTGTTAGAGCTACTTTTACGGTAGAAACTAGAGGTATGGCTGCAGTTAGAGCCGGAACTACTTCAAATGACTTTGCTATCAATGGAGTAACTATAGGTCAAGTAGCCTATGAAGATGGTGATGGAAACGGTGCTTTGGTCGCTGCAATCAATTCGGTTAAAGATACTACCGGAGTTGAAGCTTCAATCGATGCTAATGGACAACTTTTGCTTACTTCAAGAGAAGGTAGAGGGATTAAAATCGATGGTAATATAGGCGGGGGTGCTTTTATCAATGCCAATATGAAAGAAAACTATGGTCGCTTGTCTTTAGTTAAAAACGATGGTAAGGATATTTTAGTAAGTGGTACAGGTCTTTCTTTTGCAGGTTTTGGAGCAAACAGTTTTATTTCTCAAGCTTCTATTTCTTTAAGAGAATCAAAAGGGCAGCTCGATGCTAATATCGCTGATGCTATGGGATTTGGTTCTGTAAATAAAGGTGTTGTGATAGGTGGTTTTTCTACTGTTAGCGCTTATATGAGTAGCGAAGGAAGTGGATTTTCAGCAGGTTCAGGTTATTCTATAGGTAGTGGTAAGGATTATTCTGCTACACTTACTGGTAATGCAACATTTATATCAACTGCATCTGCAGCTTCTAGGGTATATAATGTTTCTTCTGGTTCTGGTTTTTCAACTGGATCAAATTTATCACAATTTGCAACCATGAAAACTTCAGTTCTTGGAGTAAAAGATGAAACCGCAGGTGTTACTACACTTAAGGGTGCTATGGCAGTGATGGACATAGCTGAAACAGCTACAACAAATCTTGATCAAATCAGAGCAGACATTGGTTCAGTGCAAAATCAACTTCAAGTGACTATAAACAACATCACTGTTACTCAGGTAAATGTTAAAGCAGCTGAATCAACCATAAGAGATGTAGACTTTGCAGCCGAGAGTGCAAATTTTTCTAAATATAACATCCTTGCGCAATCAGGTTCTTATGCTATGAGTCAAGCTAATGCAGTGCAGCAAAATGTTTTAAAACTTCTTCAATAATTTCTTAGATGCTTTTATGCATCTAAGCTTTTAAAGTGCTTTTTTCTTTTCTAAAAAGTCTTGCAAAGGTAAAATAGCGATTTTAAGTCTTTTGTCTTGAGCTTCTAAAAGTTCTATGATATTTTCCATCAAAGATTCATGCGCATAAATCCAAGCAAAAAGTTTATTTTGTTTATCGGAGTCATCTTTGATATCTTTAAGATATAAAGGCGTTAATATGCTTTGTTCGTGATGTAAAGTAGGGCCTAAAATTTCTTGCAAAAAGAGATATTTTTTATTTGAAAGTTTTTCTTTGATTTTGTCTATATTTTGATTTATTTGTTCAAGAGAGAGTTTGTTCTTTCCATGGGTAAGATTGTGAATTTGTTTTTGAACTTTTTTACACTCTTTTTTAAAATTCAAGGATAAATTCATATTTTTTTTGATTTTTTGATAGATTTTTAATCCGAGTTTTACTTGTTCTTTAGTATTTAAAACTTGTAATTTTTTAAATTTTTTATCTTTTTTATTTTTGAGTAAATCTTCGCAAAGTTCTTTAAAAGGTTTTTCTATAGCGCTTTCTATCCTAGCACCTCCTTGGGTGCAATTATAAGTTTTACTTTTGCTAAAAGCAATGAAATTTTCAAAAATTTGTCTAAAAAGTGTCCAAATTTCAGAACTTTGAACTTTTCCATTTCCTCCATAAGCTGTAGTG
>NZ_MJXJ01000027.1:2385-2929 GCF_001762735.1 Campylobacter sp. BCW_6461
TTTTTCTATGGTTCCTTCTATCCTTGCTCCACCTTCGGTGCAGTTGTAGGTGGTGATGTGATAATTCATTTTTATATTGACTATATCTTTTTCAAAGTTATGTCTAAAAAGTGTCCAAATTTCAGAACTTTGAACTTTTCCATTTCCTCCATAAGCTGTAGTGCTAAATCTATCTAAATCTCTTTCATAGTCTCCATTGTGTAAATTAGCATGGATAAAACCTTGAGAGTGTGTTTGCCCATCTTTGGCATAAGCTAAATCCTGACCTATGAGAATGATGTTTTTGTATTTTAGATGAATGGTTAATAAAAAATTCATATGTGCTACGCTAAATCCCATATTAAAATATCCAAAATAATCTAATTTTAAATATTGTATAAAGCTTGCATAGGTGGATACAAGTATAAAAGCTCTATTATTTTTTTGAAGATATTTGATAGTGTGAGGATGTGTAACAGATTTAACAATAAACACAATATCCTTATCAAATTCCCCAAAATCATTATTAAAACATTCAGCTACTATTTCATCGCGTTCCAACATG
>NZ_MJXJ01000027.1:2979-4752 GCF_001762735.1 Campylobacter sp. BCW_6461
TAAATCTCTTTCATAGTCTCCATTGTGTAAATTAGCATGGATAAAACCTTGAGAGTGTGTTTGTCCATCTTTGGCATAAGCTAAATCCTGACCTATGAGAATGATGTTTTTATGTCCTAAATTTTCAGCCAGTTCATAAGCCATGTGAGATACACTCATACCTCCGTTAATATATCCATAATTATCTAGTTCCAAGTATCTAGCAAAAGGCTGGCCTTTTATAATTAAAATGTATTTTCTTTGATTTTTTTCAAGATAAGAAATGGTTTTTTTATGCACCAAAGAAGCTACTAGAAAAATGATGTCTTTATCAAATTCCCCAAAATCATTATTAAAACATTCAGCTACTATTTCATCGCGTTCCAACATGCAAACATAATCAGGTTTTATACCATGTTTAGCTAAAATAGGATAAGAAGAATCAGCACAAAAAATTGTAGCTTTATTAGCATACTTTTTTAATAAAGGCAATTGTTTAGTAAGAGATGGTCCTGTAGAAACAATGATAGCTGTATCACTTATACCCTTTCTTTTAGAAAGTAATTCTTTATAACTAGGATGAGTAATCATTTGAGGAAGATTATAAACAAATTGTTCTATGCCTTGAAGAGCATCTTTTGGATCATTACCATGCATAAGATTGTGATTTTTGATGATTTGCATATTGAGTTTATTAAGTTTTAAAATATCTTCTTTATAGTGTTCATAAAAATCATTAGCAATGTGTAGGTTATAAGAACGATAAAACAAATCCCCTATCAAACGAAAAACTTTATCCATTTTAGGAAGATTAATATCATCATGATGTAAAATAATGAGTCGCCCTAAGCTTAAATCTTTGCTAAAATCTATGAAATTTAAGGCCAAAAAGATAAGCTCTAATTCTTTTTCAAAGATGATTATTCTTTTAAGTGCTTGATTTTGAAGTAGAATTTTATATAAAATTCCATTTCCAAAACCATAAAAAAAAAGCACAGGATAGCGTGTAAAATCTTTAAAATATTCTAAATTTTTTTCAAGCTCTTTGATGGGATCTTGATACATTTTTTTTAAATTTCTTTTTTTTATGATATTGATATCAAGATTATCTTTTCCTTGAGTGAAAGTAAATTCTCTAAGCTCTTTTAGATCCTCAAGTTTTTTGCGTAAGTTGTTATACTCAAAACCGCTTAAAGCTTTTAAATTTTTGTTAAAATTATTTTCTTCTCTCACCTTCTCACCCTTTCCATCCATTTATCTAATTTTCTTTCTTTAAGTTTTTCTTCTAAAGGAAGTATATTTTTAATCAAAGCATTTTCTTGTGCTTTAATATGCCCATAAACTAATTCCATAAATTCTAAATGTTCTTTTATCCAAAGAATGCTTTTATTAAAAGCATCTTCTTTGGTTTTAGGATTTAAAACATAAATTCTAGCAAGATTAAGTTCAAATTGAGTTAGTAAGGGACCTAAAATTTGTATCAAATCTTTTTGAGTATTGTAAAGTTCATCTATTTGAGTTTTGGTTTTATCTATATCTTGAATAATTTCTTGAATAAAAATTTCATTTTTTTGAGAATTTTGTAAACTCATAAAAGAGTTTTTTATTTTATCATAAACTTTAATAAAATTATCGTTAAAATCTCTACAATGTTTAATACTTTGATAAACTTTATAATAAGCCTTAAGTAAAAACTCATTTTGTTTATTTAAACTTAAAGGTTCTAATTTTTCAAAAGGTTTATTTAAATCTTTATCAAGTAAATTCTCACAAGCCCATAGAAAAGGTTTTTCT
>NZ_MJXJ01000028.1:0-22641 GCF_001762735.1 Campylobacter sp. BCW_6461
AACAATGATAGCTGTATCACTTATACCCTTTCTTTTAGAAAGTAATTCTTTATAACTAGGATGGGTAATCATTTGAGGAAGATTATAAACAAATTGCTCTATGCCTTGAAGAGCATCAAGGGGATCATTGCCATGAGAAACAATAGAATTTTTAAAATTTTCTGCTAATTTTTTATTCAATCCTAAAATATCTTCATGAAATCTTTCATAATAATGACTCATCAGTTCTAAAAAATAAATTCTAGAAAATTGAAAAAAAGGTTTAGAAGAACAAAGTTCATTATAATCTTGAATTTCTAGTTTATTTGTATTCAAAACCATCAATCTTGAATTTTGTAATTCATGTGAAAAATCTAAGATATGAAACATTATCCAAATGATTTCTATATCTTTTTCAAAAACAACAATATGTTGATGATTTTTATTTTGCAATAAAGCTTTATATAAAATTCCATTTCCAAAACCATAAAAATACAATACAGGATAAAGTAGATATTTATCATTATAAGTATTTAGCATAGAGTTGAATTCATCAATAACATTTTCATAAAGAAAAGTATTATCACTTGTATCTTTTAGATTGATATCTAGATTATCTTTACCTAAGATAAGTTCAAATTTACTTGATTTAATTTCTTTTAAACTTTCTTTTAAAAGAATATTACTTAAAGCCTCAATGTTTTTGTTAAAGAGTTCTTTTTGAGTAGGGGTGAAGGTCATCATAAGCCCCATCCATCATCTACTACTAAGGTTTGCCCTGTGATAAATTTACTCTCATCGCTAAGTAAAAACACCAAAGTTCCACATATATCATCAGCATCTAACATACCCTTGCTTGCACAACATTTTCTATAAGCTTTTAAAAAAAGTTCGTTTTGATTGTCTAAAATTCCCCCGCTTGCTAGGGTATTAACGCGTATGTTTTGATTAAAAAGCTCTTTAGCTAGCCAAGAGCTCATGTGATTAATCCCTGCTTTTATTACGCTATATTCTAAAGAGCTTTGCATGGAAGTACCTTCATAGTTTTCAAATTTTGGCGCATAAACTCCCATGATGGAGCTAAGATTGATGATATTACCATGGCCTTGTTGTTTAAAAAATTTCACAAATTCTTGAGCGGCTAGCATAAAGCCTGCTAAATGTAAATTTAAACTTTCACAAATTTGTTCGTATTTGAGTTCATAATAAGGCGTTTTACCCCAATCTTTGCCAAAAGGATAGCTTGAGTTAACAAAAGCATCGATTTTGCCGTATCTTTCTTGACTTTTTTGAAGGGCAATTTGTAAACTTTCTTGTTTAGTGATATCAAGTTCTAAGCTTAAAAGTTTTGTTTTAAAATTTGTTTCTAAATTTTCTTGCAATTTATTTAAGCGTTCTTTGTTGATATCTGCGAGTATAGGGATACCTTTGCTAAGAAGTATTTTTTGACAAAGCGCTTTACCTATACGCCCACAAGCTCCTGCTACAAAGATGATTTTATTTTCAAGCATTAAAAATCCTTTGGCGATAAATTTTTTAAAGAGATTAAAAACTCTACGATTTTAAAATCAAGCTCGCTATCTACATCAAAAGCTGTGCTTTCATCCATTACAAAAAGCCCTGTGTTTTTGCCAAAAACACTATCATTTTCTAAAAGATAATCCCTTTTAAAGATATAAATACTAGCGTTCATATCATAGCATTTTGGGGCACTTTGGCGAGTGGTAAAATTTCCTTCTTTGGATTTTACTACCTTGTTATTTTGTATTTCTACGAGGTTAAAATAAGGATTACGTCTAGCAGGAACTGCGGTGATGAGATTGGAATTATCATTTTCAACAAAACTTTCATAAGCTTTTTTTATATCAAGGCTTGAGCGAAGCGGGGCTGAAGCATCTAAGTCTATGAGAGTTTCAAAACGCGTTTTAAAATACTCTTCACTTCTTAGCAAGGCATCACGCATGACAGGAAGTTTTGCAGCCCGATCATTGGCAAGATGAGCTTCTCTTTTGAAAAAAACTTCAGCGCCATATTTTTGGGCTACACTTGCGATTTCATCACTATCAGTACTTATGACTATGTGTTTAAAAAGCTTTGAATTTTGAGCTTGTATGATGCTATAAGCTATCATTTCAAGTTCGTTAATCTTTCTAATATTTTTGTTTTTAACGCCTTTACTTCCACCTCTAGCACAAATGGTGCATAAAATTTCAGCCATTTTTTTTCCTTACTTCATCACAAAGTTCAAGTACTTTTAAAGCTTGCTTAAGATCGCAAAGTTCTTTGTCTTTTTCAAAGATTGCTTGATGTAAATTTTGAAGGGTTTTTATCGTATCGTTTTCAAAATTTAAGATTTTTTGACTTTGATCTTTGTGATAAATTTCGATTTTATTGTTTATCAAATCGGCTTTAAAGCTTTTTTCTAAAGTATGGATGGTCATTTCTCTTTTGTTGAATTTAGAAAAATAGTCTAATTCTATATGAATTTTAGCTTTTTGTGAATTTTTTAAAACCAAAAAGGCAAAATCATCGCTTGTTATGTCAAGCTCTGAAATTTTAGCATTTTGGGAGTATATAAGCTCTAAGTTTCCAAAAAGAAAAAAGGCTAGATCGATTTCATGAGAAAGATCGAGTAAAACCCCACCACCTAGCTCTTTTTTAGCGCTGTAATTTTGCCTGTAGTCTAAAGCCCTCCAATGGGGCAAATAAGAATTACAAACCAAACTAGCAAAATAAATTTTTTCACCTTTTAAAAGCCTTTTTAAAGCGACAATCACAGGATGAAAACGCAGTAAATATGCTACATAAATGTGATTTTTTAAACTTGTGAAATTTTGGCTTTTTTCAAATAAAGGTTTTTCTACGAGTATGGTTTTATCTTTTACAAGATCATCTAAAGTTTTTAAGGTGTTAAAATGCTCCGTAGTGATATTTGCGATGATAAAAAGATCAAATTCGTTTAAATCACATTCTTTCAAAGAGCGATAAATTGGAGTGTTTTTAAATTCTTCTTTTTTAGCACTTAAAGAAAGCAAACTTACTTCATGATTTAAATTTTTTAAGGCTAAAAAATGCTTTTTTCCTATGCTTCCAAAGCCTATGATTAAGACTTTCATTTAAAATCCTCATTGGCTTTTAAAAACTCATCTGGCCTTCCAATGTCAATCCAATAATCGTTGATGATATAGGTATTTACTTTGCCTTTTTGCAATACAAGTTTGATGAGTTCGGGCATGTCTAAGTATTCATTTTTAGCAATTAAATTTAAAATTTCATTTTCAAGTACATAAATCCCCGCACTTACTAGGAATTTTTGGGTAGGTTTTTCTTCTATATTTTCTATAAAACCTTGTTTTTGGGTGATTACTCCATAAGGAATTTGTTGCTCAAACTCACGCACGCAAACGCTCATTAAAGCTTTTGATTTTTTATGGGCTTTTAAAAGATCATTAAAATCAAGCTCGGTTAAAATGTCTGCATTCATAACGAGAAAACTTTCTTTAAATTCTTGTTTTATAAGGCTTAAAGCCCCTGCTGTACCTAGTTTTTTACGCTCTTTAATATAAGAAATTTTAACCCCAAATTTTTGCCCTTTTTGAAAATAATCTTCTATGATTTGTTTTTTATAATTCACACAAAAGATAAAATTTTCAAAATTTTGATTTTTAAGTCTTTGGACTATGCTTTCTAAAATGGGTTTTTTGCCTACTTTTAACATAGGTTTTGGAGTATCTTTAGTCAGCTCTTTTAAGCGAGAGCCTAAGCCTCCAGCCATGATGATAATGGAGTTTGGATTGGCTTTTAAAAGCGATGAGATAGATTTTATAGAAAGAATTTGCCCTTTTTCATCTAAAACAGGAAAGTCGTAAATATCGGTTTTAGCAGAAATTTTTAAAAGCTGTTCTTTGCTTGTGTTTTCTTTTATGGTGATGGGATTTTTAGTGTAAATATCTTTGATACTATCTTTTAAAGTTTTGCCACTAATTAAAGCTTTTCTGATGTTTGAATCGCTAATGACTCCTAAAAATTTATCCTTTTTATCAACTATAATGCCTAATCTAACGCGTTCTTGCCCGACTATTTTTAAAGCTTCTTTTATGCTAGAATCAGGGGTGAGTTTGAGTTTGTTTATATCCACACTAAGCCTTATAAATCGATGAAATTTTTATGTAAAATTGTATCTAAATTTACATTTTTTAGGCAAGTTTTTATGAATTTATTGGGATTTTTATCATTATCATAAGGGTTTTTAAAATTTTTTAAATTTTGTTTAAATTCTTTGCTTTCTAATTTTTCAAAAGCTTGATCAAGATCGTTGATTTCGCAATTAATGATATTTTGAGTTCTTAAACGCCCTTTTTGTCTATCGCCTATATTAATGCAAGGAGTTTTAAAAAAAGGACTTTCACTAATACCACTTGAAGAATTGCCTATCATGGCTTTGGCTATTTTCATAAGACTTAGGTATTTTTGTGAGCCAAGATTATCAAAAAGTTTAGCCTTGTGTGAGTTTTTTTGGCAATAATCTTGTAAAATTTCATTGATTAAAAGTCCATTTTCATCGGCATTTGCTTTGGTAAAAATCAAACTTGCATTTTTAAGGGTGTCAAGTTTTTTAAGTAAGGTTTTAATCTCTTTTTGAGTATTTTTTACATTTAAGGTTAAAGGATGATAAGTGATTAAGTAAAGTTCTTTATCTAGTTTCATTTCTAAGGCTTTTTCTAAATCTTTTTTGTTTAAAAAATTCATATTTTTTATGATAGTAGAAGCTAAAGAACCTATATTAAAAACCCTTTTTTCTTCTTCTCCAAGTTGCAAAAGCCTTTTTTTATAAATTTCATGACTTACAAAATGTAAATGTGACATTTTTGAAATGCTGTGTCTTATACTATCATCAATAGCCCCTAAAGTAAGCTCCCCGCCACATAAATGCACTAAAGGTATGTGCATCAAAAGACATACACTTGCTACGCTAAGCATTTCATAACGATCGCCTAAAATTACCACCATATCAGGTTTTAAGTCTTCAAAAGCATCGCTAAAAGCACTAAAAGCTAAACTCATGCTTTTGCAAAGGCTTATTTTATCATCATTTGCAAGTAGGATAGGAATTTTCTTAGTGATTTTAAATTCTTTTTCTATTTCTTTATAAGTGAGTCCAAACTCAGGGCTTAAATGTGCTCCTGTAGCAATGATTTGAAGGCTTAGATCTTTATCGTTTTGAATTTCATGACATAAATTTCTTAAAAGATACCATTCAGCCCTTGTTGCACTGACTATACAAATTTTTCTTTTACTCACGGATAAGCTCATCTTCTTTGTAGTTTTTAGTAGCAATTTTACCTAAAAACTCTTCATATCTCATAGCACTTATACCATTTGCGGGGCGTTTGGTAGTAAGATTTTCTTCGCTAAAAATTTCTCCTTTTTGGATATCTTTTTTAGCGACTAAACTTTTTCTTACTATGTTGATATTTTTTTGTTCGCTTTTACTTGCTTTTTTTATGCCATCACCCATTGCCTTTTGTATTTGTCTTATTTGGGTGCAAAGCATTTTTAGTTCTTGAGGTTCTAAACTTGCTTTATGATCAGGCCCTGACATATTTTTGTCTAGAGTAAAATGCTTTTCTATTACACAAGCTCCCAAGGCAACTGCAGCTAGAGAAATGTGTATGCCTTGAGTGTGATCAGAATAACCCACATCAAGCTTAAAAGCGTCTTTTAAGCTTTGCATGGCTTTAAGATTGACTTCATCAAAAGGGGCAGGGTATTCTGTAGTACAGTGTAAAAGAGTGATATTTTGGCGTTTAGCGCCATTTTTACAAAGCACATTTAAAGCTTCTTCTACCTCGCCTAAATTTGCCATACCTGTTGAAAGTATGATTTTTTTATTAAGCTTTGCAATTTTTTTAAGATAGGGTAGATTGGTGATTTCTCCGCTTGGAATTTTAAAGATTTTTAAGCCTAACTCATTTAAAAGATCTACACTTTCAAGATCAAAAGGAGTAGAAAGAAAGGCAATATTGCATTTTTTTGCGTGTAAGATAAGCTCTTTATGAGCTTTAAGATCGAGTTCGAGTTTTTGTACCATTTGAAGCTGACTCTCATCACTAGCTGTGGTTTTAAGCTGATAGGGCGCTTTTTTAGCCTTTGTGCTGATACAGTTTTTGGCTTTAAAACTTTGAAATTTAACAAAATCAGCCCCTGAATCTGCTGCGATTTCTATTAACTTTTTAGCTAAATTTAAATCACCATTGTGATTGACTCCTGCTTCTGCGATGATAAGAGTTTTTTTCATAATTTTTATCCTTATAATTTTTAGTATATAAAGCAAAAAATATTCCAATATTACTATATGTTTGATATACAAATTATAGGTTTTATTCAAAAAATATCATAATTTATATTTATAGCAATATTTTTTACGCACTCTTCCTAAAAGAAAAGTCTAAATTTCTAAATATTACCCCCCCCCCTTTTTTTTTCTTTTTTGTTTATAGGCTTTAACATTATCTTCTAAAAATAAAATAAGACTTTCATATAGCAAACTCGCACATTCTTTATGACATAAATTTAAAAGAGTGGTATAATCATCACTGTCTTTTATCTCATAGGTTTTTTGTAAAATAATATCACCTGTATTAATACCTTTGTCGATAAAATGAACACTAATGCCAAATTCTTTTTCATCATTAATTAATGCCCAATTTAATATATTTCTATCCCTGTAAAAAGGTAGTTTACCTGCATGACAATTGATAATTTTTCTAGGATATAATTTTAAAAGCTCCTCTTTAAAAATTTGATCAAAACTCATAGAAACTAACAAGTCGTTAGAATATTTTTTAAGCTCATTGAGAAATTCTTTAGAGTTTATATCGATATGGGTATAACAAGGGATTTGGTATCTTAAAGCAAGTTTTTCTAGTTTTATATCTTTAGTTTTTCTTAAAACGATGAAATTAATTTGAATTTGTGGGTTTTGAAGTATTTTAAAAGACAGATTCTAGCCCATTTTCCATCGGCAAAATATCCTATTTTAAGCATATCATTTCTTTATTCTAACGCTACTAGGTAAATTAACCAAACGTTTTTCTAAATTTTTAGTGTTTATAAGCTCATTGCTTTGACAGTTTTGAAAAGCTTTTAAACTCGGTAAGCTTTTCCATATAGGACGGACGAAAATATTATTTTTCAAGCATTCTTCTAAAAAGATATTTCTTAAATTTTCATCTTTAAAAAGCAAGGTATTGAGCCAAAAATTGCTTTTTTCATTGCTTTTTTCATCGATAAATTTACATTTATCGTGATTTTTAAAAAAATCCTTGTAAATTTTAGCAAGTTCTCTTTTGTTTTCTAAAAAAAGTTCTAAATTTTCAAGTCCTGCAAGCAAGATTGCTGCGTTTATATTGCAAAGACGGTAATTATAAGCTATCCTATCATGATCGTATTCGTAAGGATGGGGGATTTTAGCTGTGGTGCTAAGGTGTCTTGCAAGTTTAGTTAAATTTTCATCATCGCTTAATATCGCCCCACCGCATCCACCTGTGATGATTTTATTGCCATTAAAACTTAAAATTCCACACTTTCCAAAAGTGCCTAAGGCCTTGTTTTCATAGGTGCTTCCTAAGGCTTCTGCGGCATCTTCAATTAAAAGGATGTGGTATTTTTCACAAAGTTCTTTGATGGCTTTTATATGAGCGCTTAAACCAAAGGTGTGCATAATAACACAAGCTTTGATGAGTTTGTGTGTGGTTTTGTTATAGCTAAGATTATCTTTTTGATAAGTTTGATTTTCTAAAAAATGCTCTAAAGCCTTAGGACTTAAACTTAGAGTGTTTTCATCTATATCTAAAAAAACGGGTTTTGCACCTGTATAAGCGATAGCATTGGCCGTAGCGACAAAGCTTATGCTTTGAGTGATGACTTCGCAGTTTTCATCGATACCATTAGCTAGTAAAGCGATATGAAGGGCTGCTGTGCCTGTATTTGTAGCGATGACAAAGCGTGTTTTGGTTTTTTCTTTTAAAGCTTCTTCAAAACGCGTTACAAATTCTCCCACGCTTGAAACAAAACCGCTATCAATGCACTTTAAAAGATATTTTTTCTCATTGCCTATAAAACAAGGCTCATGTAGGGCGATACTTTCTTTATTAAAAAGACTTTTTATAAAAGAAATTTCTTTTTTAAACATTATAAAGCTCACTTTTATAATTTTCTAAATTTTCTTTAAAATACTCTATGCTTTGTCTCAAGCCTTCTTCTAGACTTGTTTTGCTTTGCCAATTTGTAGCTTTTTTAAGCTTGTTTGCATCGCAACAAAGTCTAAAAACTTCGCTATTTTTAGGACGCAATCTTTGTTCATCTTGGATGATTTTTACTTTAGAATCTAAAATTTTTTGTATGAGATCAAGTACTTCTTGCATGGAGTATTCCACTCCTGAGCCTATATTATAAACTTCTCCAAAATGTTTTAAATTTAAAAGAGAGATAAAACCCTCGCAAGTATCTAGCACAAAATTTAAATCCCTTTTAGGGCTTAAATCTCCTAGTTTGATTTCCTTTGCTCCACTTAAAATTTGTGTGATGATGGTAGGTATGATAGCCCTTGCGCTTTGTTTTGGTCCATAGGTGTTAAAAGGGCGTGCAATATTGACATTTAAATTAAAAGAATTATAATAACTCAGCGCCATCATATCTGCAGCGATTTTGCTTGCAGAATAAGGGCTTTGAGGTTGTAAAGGGTGTTTTTCATCGATAGGTACATAAAAGGCTGTGCCATAAACTTCGCTTGTTGAGGTGTGGATAAAATGTGAAATCTCGTTTTTTTTAGCTGCTTCGAGCATATTTAAAGTGCCATTGACATTGGTATCCACATAGCTTTGTGGGGCTGTGTAGGAGTAGGGGATAGCGATTAAAGCGCCAAGATGAAAGATCGCATCTATATTTTTGGTGATTTTTTCGCAAAAAAAACTGTCTCTTAAATCTCCACTTATAACTTCCATGTCTTTTAAAAAAGGACTTTTTTCTAAATGTCCCCAAAAATTAAAAGAATTATACTGACTTAAAGCTCTGACTTTAAAACCTTTTTTGACCAAACTTTCACAAAGATGAGAACCTATAAAACCATCAGCGCCTGTAACTAAAATATTTTTCATGTAAAATCTCCTTGTTTTAAAGCATCGCCAAATTCTATATCTTTGCTAGCTTTTTTTCCTAAAAGTTCTTGATAAAATTTAGGATGTAGTCCAAAAGAAGGACGCACGGATTTTACATTTTCTTCGCTGAACATTTCACCTTTTTTGATATCCTTGCTTACATATAAGCTTCTTGCAAAAACACGGTTTTTAAGAGCTTTTTCATCTAAGTCTAACTTACCATCACCTAAAGCACTTTCAGCCTGTCTTACTGCATCTACCATAGCTTTAAATTCATCAAAATCAAGACTAAATTTACTGTCTTCGCTTTCTATGTTTTTGTCTAACATAAAATGCTTTTCTATCACTCTAGCTCCAAGTGCTACTGCCATAACAGGGGCTAAAAAACCAAAGCTATGATCACTTAGTCCCACTTCAACATTAAATTTTTCTTTTAAACTTACTATGCCTTTTAAATTCATATCTTCTATGGCAGTAGGATAAGCCGAAGTGCATTTTAAAAAGATTAAATCAGGATTTTTTTCTTCTTTAAAAATTTCACAGATTTTAAAAAGTTCTTCTTCTGTAGCAATGCCCGTTGAAACGATAGTAGGTTTTTTTTCTTTGGCGATTAAACGCACGAAATTTTCATCATTGGCTTCAAAAGAAGCGATTTTATAGGCTATAGGATCAAAGCGTTTTAGAAATTCTAAATCTTCTTTGGCAAAAGGACTTGAAAAACAAAGTATGCCTTCATTTTGTGCGGTTTCAAAGATTTGAGAATGCCATTCATAAGGAGTTTTTGCGCTTTCGTAAAGCTCATAAAGTTTTCTTTTATCCCAAAGCCCACCCTTAATAATAAAATCTTCTTTGTTGCTATTTAGAGTCATGCTATCTGGAGTGTAAGTTTGAATTTTTATCGCATCAGCACCTGCTTCTTTGGCAGCTTTTATACTTTGAAGTGCCATCTCAAGACTTCCTGCGTGATTTGCACTAAGTTCTGCTATGATAAAAACCTTTTTATCGGTGTTAAAATTTCCTATTTGCATACTTTTCTTTCTTTGGTAAATTTCCTGACTAAAATGATATATAATTATATTATATATTTCTTCAATTTATATATTTATATTATATAAATATTACAACTTTGTTATGATTTTGCTTGGTTTCATTCAAAAAATGCCATATGGATTTAAATTATAGAATTCATTCATTTTTTAATTTTGATATAATATAAATATATAAAATCATAAAATAAAATTTAATTATAACGATATATATATTTAAGACTAATTAAAGGAAATTTATGAAATTTTGTAAAAAATGTGTGATGCCAGATACTAAGCCTGATTTACATTTTGATGAAGAAGGTGTTTGTGATGCTTGCCGTTCTCAAGAAGTTAAAAATCAAAATATTAATTGGCAAGAAAGAGAAAAAGAATTTTTTGAGCTTATAAAAAAATACAAAAAACATCCTGTTTATGATTGTGTTATCGGAGTAAGCGGCGGAAAAGATTCTACTTTTCAAGTGGTTAAAATGCTTGAACTTGGACTTAATCCTTTGTGTGTGTGTTTTGAGCCTAGCGTACCTACAAAAATAGGGCGCAAAAATTTAGACAATTTAAATCATCTTGGCGTGGATTTGATCCATATCAAGCGTGATCCAAAAGTTTATCAAAAACTTGCCCGTGAAGCTTTTATAAGAACAGGGGATAATGAGTGGCAAAACCATTTGGGAATTTTTACTTCTGTTCCACGCATAGCGGTAAATTTTGGAGTGCCTTTGATCATCTGGGGAGAAAGTCCGCAGATAGAGTATGGCGGTCCTGCGAGTAGTAAAAATAAAAATATTTTAGGCAGAGAGTGGCTTGAAGAATTTGGCGGGCTTTTAGGAAATCGCGCTTCTGATATGCTTGGGGTAAATGGTATCACTGAAAAAGATTTGTTTTTATATACTTATCCAAGCGATGAAGAACTTCAAAGAGTAGGGGTTACGGGGCTATTTTTAGGGTATTATTTTAAATGGGATTATAAAAAAATTCTTGAAATTTCTAAAAAATATGGTTTTTTAACTCTAGATCATCCTGTTGAGACTACTTATGAAAATTTTGAAAATTTAGATTGTTATTCTAATCATGTGCATGATTATTTAAAATACTGCAAATACGGCTTTGGTAGAGCAACGGATAATGCTTGTTTGGATATTCGTTTAGGTTATATCAGCCGTGAAGAAGGGGTGCGTTTGGCACAAAAATACGATGGCAAGCCCCCTAAAAAGGCTATTAAAAAATACCTTGAATTCAGTGGTTTTAGCGAGGAAGAATTTCAAAAAATAGTAGATTCTTTTACCAATAAAAAAATTTTTAAACGTGATGAAAATGGTAAATTTATAAGAGATTATGATGGTTCTTTGGTAAGAAAAGACGAGTGTGTTTTAAAATGATAGCGCTCATTGATTACAAGGCGGGAAATTTAAACTCTGTTGCTAAGGCTTTTGAAAAAATAGGAGCTATAAATTTCATAGCTAAAAATCCAAAAGATTTGCAAAAAGCAGATAAATTGCTTTTACCTGGAGTGGGATCTTTTAAAGAAGCGATGAAAAATTTAAAAGAACTTGGTTTTATAGAAGCTTTAAAAGAGCAAGTTTTAGTACAAAAAAAACCTATTTTAGGCATTTGTTTAGGAATGCAGCTTTTTTTAGAAAGGGGCTATGAAGGTGGAGTTTGCGAAGGACTTGGTTTTATAGAAGGTGAAGTAGTCAAATTTGAAGAGGATTTAAATTTAAAAATCCCACATATGGGTTGGAATGAGCTTGAAATTTTAAAACAAGTTCCTTTGTATCAAGGCATAGATAATAAGAGTGATTTTTATTTTGTGCATTCTTTTTATGTGAAATGCAAAGATGAGTTTGTAAGTGCTAAAGCACAATACGGACATAAATTTGTTGCATCTTTACAAAAAGATCATATTTTTGCTACACAATTTCACCCCGAAAAAAGTCAAAATTTAGGCTTAAAACTTTTAGAAAATTTTATAAGGCTTTAAATGTTAAAAACTAGAATTATCCCTTGTGTTTTGTTAAAAAACGGACAACTTGTTAAAAGTATAGAATTTAAAGATTTTCGTACTATAGGGCATTTAACTTCAACAATGAGAATTTATAATGCACGCAATGTTGATGAGCTTATTATCTTAGATATAGATGCTTCAAAAAGTGGAGAAATAGATTTTGAAAGTATAGAAGATCTTGCTAAAGAATGTTTTATGCCTTTAACTATGGGTGGCGGGATAAAAACCCTTGAAGATATACAAAAGATTTTAAATTTAGGTGCGGATAAAATTTCTATCAATTCTAAGGCCTTAGAAGATATGGATTTTATAAGTAAAGCGGCTAATCGTTTTGGTTCTCAATGTATAGTTTGTTCTATAGATGTTAAAAGAAAAGGAGGGCAATTTTGTGTTTATGACAGGGGAAATTTACTCGAAAAAAGTCCTTTAGAACTTGCTTTAGAATATGAAAAAAAAGGAGCTGGAGAGCTTCTTTTAACTTCTGTGGATTTTGAAGGAAGGGCAAAGGGTTATGATTTAGAACTTTTAAAGATCTTTCAAAATAAACTTAAAATTCCTCTTATTATCAATGGAGGACTTAGCAATCCAAGTGATGGAGTTGAGGCTTTAAATTTAGGTGCTGATGCTTTAGCGGGTGCTTATATTTTTCATTTTTCTAAGTATACCCCTAAAGATGTAAAAGAAGAATTAGCTAGGCAAGGCTTTGCAGTCAGATTGCTTTAGGCAAATATGGTAAAAATCTTTATCTTCATCATAAATAGTAAAATGATTTTGTTGATATAATTTTAAAGCTTTGCGATTGTCTTTGAAAACATAAGCTTTAAGAGTATTTACTTTTAAGTTTTCAAAAGCGTATTTTATAATTTCATTCATTAAAATTTGTCCTACGCCTTTTAAATTAGGTTTTGCGTAAAGTCCAAATTCGCAAGATTTAGTTGTGATATTGACAAAATCAATTACGCCGATAATCTGTTCATCTTGAAAAACTAAAAAATATTTTTTGCTAGAATCTTGATGTAATTTTTTTAAAAATCTTAAATGTTCTTCAAAATCAATATATTTTGTTTTCATAAATTGATTGATATCGGGGTGATTGCGCCATTTAAAAATCAGCTCTATTTCTTGAGAATTAAGTTCTGTGAAATTTTTAAGTTTTATCAATACTTATACTCCACTTCATACCCTTTTTTAGCAAGCCAAGTTGCTGTAGATTCTTGATTTTTAACATAACAAATAGCTTTGAAATTTGCCTTTAAAAGCAAGGCTTCATTGACTAAAGAACTTGCACTAATGATGAGCTTATTGCTTTCATTCATCAATTTTGCAATATTTTCATGATCGATAAATAATCTAATATTGTTATGTAATTTTGCAAATTTTTGCAATTTTTTAAGATTAGGATTAGAAGAGCTGGTTGCAATGCTGATGATTTTTGTTTTAGGTAATTCGCTAGCAATTTGTAAAGAAAGGTTTTTTATATCAGTTCCACCCATGCAAATGAAAAAATCATATTTTTTTTCTCTATTTTCTTTGGCCTCTTGATAAAATTCTTCCCTGATTAAAGCATAAGAAAAACCACATCTTACTTCGCATTTAAAAGGCACTAAACCTTCATAATCACTTGCTTTTGCATAGGCATTGACATTGAGTAAAATATCACAATGATGAGGCTTTATTTCATCATCAAAGCTTAGAATTTTCACCCCTGTTTCAAGCTTGATCAGTTTTTCATCATCTACGCTGATGCCATAGTGATCAATGATAAGAAGTTCAAATTTTTCTTCTTTGATGAGATTGATAAGTTCGTAAATGCTTTCACTATCAAGCTCATAAACAGGATAAGGAATTTCATCGATCAAAGAGCCTTCTAAAGGCAAACAAGCAAAACTTACATCGCTATATTGTTTAGCTAAGACTAGATCGCGTTTAATGTGTCCAAAGCCTATTTGACTGGAGCTATCGCTTCTAAAAAGCACTTTCATGATTTGCCTTATAAAGTATTTTTGCAAATTCTAAATCTTGCATGGTATCTATATCGCAAACTAAATTTCTTGGCAATACAAACACGCTAGAATGAGGTTTAAATATAAAATCTTCTTCAAGCCAAGCTTTACTTGTGCCAAAATAAAAAGCTCCTGCATCGTGATAAGCTTTTGTTAAGTCTTGTGAACGACTTTTATAATGTTTTTCATCAAACATATAAACTTGATTATTCTCATTTAGATAAAAAGCCCTTTGTATAGGATACTCAAACTCAGTGGCGGCAAATAAAAACTTGCTTTCATTTTGTATAAATTTTTCATAAGCTTGTTTTAAAATGTTTTTATTTAAAAGCGGAGCAGTAGCATAAAGACAACAGACATGATCATAAATTTGATTTTGGCTTTGTAAAATTTCTATGGCATTTTGCACTGCAGCAGTGCTTGAAGCATAATCATCGCTTAAATTTTTATCACGCACAAATGGAGCTTTTGCACCGTATTTTAAGGCTACTTCTATGATTTCTTCATCATCGCTTGAAAGCACTACTTCATCAAAAATGCCTGAATTTAAAGCATTTTCTATGCTATAAGCGATTAAAGGTTTACCTAGAAAATCAATGATATTTTTTCTAGGAATTCTTTTTGATCCACCACGAGCAGGGATGATACAAAGATTTTTCATAGTTAAGCCTTGTTTTTGTGTTTTATTTTACTAAAATTTAAGTATAATTGTCTTTAAAATACAATAAAATAATGCAAACGGGGTGGAATAATGCTCATAAATCAAACCTTTGAAATTGATTCTTGTGATGATGTAGAATTAAATATAAAAAGAACTAGCAAGCTTGAATACCGCATTAGTTATGATGATGAAAAAGAGATTAAAGCCATAGTTTTTATAGTGGGTGGTTTTGGAGCTAATGCAAATATTTCTTTTTTAGATTTTGATAGGGAATATATTGCTAAAAATTTTGATGTTGTAGTGGTACATGTTTTTTATCATTGTTTTTGTGCAAGACAAAGTATTGATCAAAAGTATAATCCAAAGCTTATTCCCAATCAAGATGATTTAGAGCGTGTAAATGGCATTTTAAAAAATATTAATTTAGGACATTTATCGGTTAATAAAGATAATTTTGAACAAATTATTCCTCTTATAGAGCAAAAAGTTAATGAAATGAAACAAGCAGGTTTGGTTGATGAAAGCCAAAAAATAGAACTTTCTTGTGATTTTATCCCACCCAATGGAGATTATCAAAACTATGGCGTTATGGCAGCTATTGATCATATCAATGCTTTAAAAGATTTAGTTAAACGTTTTCCAGAATTTGCAGATTTACCAAAAATTTATGGGGGGGGGGTCTTATGGAGGATACCTATCTTTACTCATAGCAAAAATAGCTCCTTGGTATGTGGATGGTGTGATTGATAATTCTGGGCCAGCCTTGCCTCCTTTGCAATTTATACTGGGAAGGGAGATTGATTCTCCTGAATTTGTTTTTAATTCTAAAGATTTAAATTTATACTGTTTTCTAAAAACCCACTGGACACGTAAAGAGAATTCATCTTATTTTTTCAATGATGCAAATTATATAATAAGAGTATTATTGAATTTAAAGCATTTGCAAATTTTATCTGATATTTCAAAAAATATTATTTTTGTAACTTACCATAGTGTTAAAGATTTTCAAGCACCAGTTAAAGATAAAATTATATTTTATGATATTTTTAATACTTTAGGTTTTGATGCTACTTTAAATTTGATAAAATATGAAAGTCAAGTAGATGGAAGATTTATAAAAGACTTAAATCATGGTATGAGAATAAGTGATAAAGCCTTATTTAGAAAAGAACTTCCTTTAATGCTTGAAAAATTACAAAAAAGAAAATCTTTAATGCAAGAAAATTCCATCTCTTATCCTTGTGGAAATAAAGCATTTACTTTTAAGGATGTAGGAGATAAGTTTGTTTTAAAATTAAATTAATCTTTAACTAGGGCAAATTTATCTTTTTTTAAAGCTTTAAGATTTGCTTTAAGGTATTTTCGTGCATCTATGCACACTATGCAAGAATTTGCAAATTCTATGCGATTAAAATTATTATCTTGTTTTAAAATGGCAATTTGTTTTTCAACATCCAAATCCGATTTTGTATTTTCTTTTCTTAAATAACATTGTATTTTTGCCTTTTTGCTTTGGGAATTTTCGTCTGTAATAATTCCTTGAAATTCTTTGAAAAATCTATAGTTTACCTTAGCTTTTTCTTCACAAAAATGCGAAAAAGTATAACCAAGCTTATCTGTTCCAAAAAGTATGATTTTTCCTTGAAATTCAACCAGTTTATCATAAACACAACCTGAACTAAAACAAGTTTTTAAAAGCTTGCTAGTAAAGTCGTTTTGTCTATATCCTTTAATAAAAAAAGAAAATATAGGATCATCAGTACGAATCCCCCCCCCCGCCATTGTTCTAAAGTATTCGCTTAAAATTCCCATAGTACTTTTAGTATGGATTTTGTCATAATTTTTATAACGATTAAAACTATAGCTAAAGGTTGGCATGATTAGCGTGCCTTTATTGCCTATGACTTGAAAAAAAGAGTCAATGATACTTTGTAAAAATTCCTGTTTAGATACCAATACCTCTCCTAGTCTAAAAAGCTCGCTATGTATACAAAGTGTATCACCTTGCTTTAAGCCTAATTTTTCCAAAGTGTAGTTTAGGTCTTTTGGATATATTAAAGATTCATGACTTTTAAGCAATGCCTTCATAACTTATTTATCCTATCTTGATCGCTATCACCTTTAAAGATAGCGTAATTTTTATTTTTACTTTTAAAAGCAAAGTAAATATCGATATTTTCTTTTACAAAGGGTTCAAAATATACAGGGATAAGATTTTCATCTTTGTTTAAAAGCTTAAAACCCATAGCATATATAGGTTTAGGATTTTTAACATAACACATAAAGCTTATAAACTCACATTGATTTACTTCTAAAAGAACTTCAAAAGCATTATATAGTTTTTTTGGAAATTTACCAAGCCAATCTGTTATAAACATACCTTTTGAATTGTTTTGTTCTACGATTCTTGCAAAAAAAGATGCAACTAAGGTTTTGTTTTTATAAATTCCATAGTTTTTATATGAATAAAAAGGGTTTTTATAATAACGCTCTATAAAATAACAAAGATCTTTTTTGGGTAAAAAATGGAATTTTAGATCAGATTTTTGAAATTCAAAAAGAGTGAGAGTCTTAATTTCATATACAGAAGAAGAGTTTGATTTTTCTTGAGTTTGTGAAAAATTAGCAATTTTAAAGCATGCTATTTTTTGATTTTTAATATAAAAATGATCCAAGATAGCTATTCTATCATAATTAAAAAGCTTATAAAATTTTCTAGAATAAGTAGATAAACCTAATGCTCCTATATGTTTTGGTTTAAGTTTTTGTTCTAGGCTTTTAACCAATCTTAATCCAAGCCCAGAGTAATTTTTTTTGCTTTTCCAAATAGAAAGCCAAAGATTTTCATCTTTTAAATGAGAATATTGACTTATAAGAATAAATCCTAAAATAGCATCAAATTCCTTACTTGTGGTATTATAAGCTACGATGAAATTATAGCGTTTATTTTTTTTATCTAGATGTTGAAAGTCAAGAGCTTGTTTTGATTTTACAAAAATATGATCTTTCTTCCAGTGTTTTTTGATAAAATCGATCAAAAGTTTGTATTCTTCTAAAGCGCAAAAGCGGATTTCGTGACTCATCCTTTGCTTGCCTTTCCAAAAGGAAATATATTGCAATCATATCTTGGTAAAGTGTAATAATTTTCTTTTAAATCTTTTTTGTTAATATCTTTAGAATTGACTATGCTTGTAAAAGCAAAATCACAATTATTTTTGCTTAATAATTCTTTAGAATAAGGACTAAAATCCCCATAAGGATAAGAAAAAATTTTTATTTTTTGTGAAAAATTTTCAAGTTCCTTAAAAGAATCAAAAAGCTCAATTTCTTCCTGTTCTTTGGAAATTTTTAAAAAATTAGGATGAGTTTTGCTATGAGATCCTATTAGCATATTTGCTTCATACATATCTTTTAATTCGTTAGGGTTTAAGTACAAATTCGCATAAATTTCTTCATCGCTACAAAAATGTTTTACAAGCTCATCTAGTATTTTTTCTCTTAAATCGTATTTGATATAAAAATTAAATAAAAGTTTAAAATTCTTAGTTTCTAAATCGTCATCTAGTTCTTTATAATAACCTTCAAAGAGTTGTTTTTTATCTTTTTCTAAAGCATTGCTATCTATTAAATTTAAAGTAAATTTTGTTAATCCCCCCCCCCATTTACCCAGAAGATAATGAATTCTATGGACATCCAAGGCCTTTTTTCTAGATAGAATTTGAGTGGGTATAAAAAATAATCCAAAAATTTTATGCTCTAAGAGTTTAGGGAAAACGAAATCGTAATGATCTTTTAGACCATCATCAAAACTTAATAAAATTTTGCCTTTTATCTTTTCAAAAATATTTAAATCTTGTTTTAAATTTACAAAATCTTCATATTGAACAAAATCAAAGTGATTTTTAAAAAAAAATATTTGTTTGCAGAAATTTTCAAAAGACAAATATCTAAAATAAGGTAAATTATTTGCATTATTCCTTACATAATGATACATGACAATTTTCATTGTATTGCATCTTTTATCATCTTCTTAATACTTTCAAAACTTTCAAAATTCTCAGGTGTGATGAATTCAGCTTTTAAGGGTTTTTTATAGAATTTTTCTATTTCAGCAACTAAAGCCATGATATCTATACTATCAATAAGATCTTCATTTACTAAATTTTTCATACTTTCATCAATATCGGCTCTATCTATGTTGATAAAAAATTGTTTGATTTCTTGCATTTTATTCCTTTGTGATTTTTAAAATGACATTATCGCTTAAATTTAAAATTAAGTCAAGCTCATTGATTTCATAAAATAAAATTTCTCTTTCTTCACCTAATATTTCTAATCTAGCTTTAGGAACTCCGCTTAAGGCACCGCAGTCCATAGCTCTTAAAAAGCGAGAAATTTTTTCTTTATTCCAAGTAAGATCTAAATAACCATTATTTGGTAAAGATAATTTTTTGTGATACCCCCCCCCTGAAATTTGCATTTTAAAAGTTTTATTTTTTAAAATTTCTAAAGCTTCTCTAAATAAAGTTAGAGCAAGTTTGTGTTGAGCGTTTAAAAGACTTAAAGCAGTACAATTATTATCAAGTTTTATTTCTTTTTGAACTAAAATATCACCTGTATCTATACTTTCTTTAACCATATGCCAAGTAATACCTGTTTTTTTATCGTTTTCCCATATACTCCAAATATGTGCATTACATCCTCTGTGAAAAGGCAATAATGCGTTGTGGTAATTAATAATAGTATTTTTTTGAATACATTCTTTTTTGAAAATATAAAAATTATTAGCACTAATAATAAGGCAATTTTTAAGATTTTTAAAGAAATCATCTAAATTTTCTATATTTTTTACAAAATTTACTTCTTGTCTGAAAAAATCATTAGCTATTTTTTGGCATTCTTTGGCTACTTTGCCTGTGCCTATGATGTAAATATATGAGTAAGTCATTAAAAATTCCTATAAAATTTTAAATTAATATTATTGAAACAAAAACCTGCCCTTTGATAAAAATAGATAGCTTTTTCATTTTTTTCTTCTACAAAAAGTTTAAAAAAATTATGTTTATTATTAACTGCAAAATAATGATTAAGTAAAGCAAAAGCTACATTTTTATGTTTTAAATTTCTGTCTACGGCTATAAAATCTAAAAAATTTGTATTGAGAGTTTGAGTATAGATCAAAGCAGCGCGAATTTTTTGATTTTCTTTATAGATAAGTATATCAGATATTTTTTCTTCAAGATTTTTGTGCGAAAAATAAAACAAATATTGATTAAAATATTTTCTGAAAAAGCTATAAATTTCCTTGCTATCTTCATGTGAAGCTTTAGAGATAAAGGTAAATTTTTTTAATTTTATCTCATCTTTTTTGAGTATCATTTGTTTATAATTGAGTATTTCTTTAAAATGATTGAGTTTTAAAAAATCATTATGTTGTAAAAGTTGCCTATCGGTTTTGGTTAAGATTTTTATATAATTAGCCTTTAAATTAAAATTCTGTAAATCATTGATAAAATAATATAGTAAATTATCTACACGATTAAAAAAGAAAAAATTATTGTTTTTATATTTTTGTAAAATAAATTCCTGTTTTAAAATTTTTTCTTCAATTGTACCAAAATTGTCATAGTAATTACTTAACTTAAATCCTTTATAAAAAGCTTTTTTAAACAAGTTCTTTTAAAACCTTTCTATCAATTTTACCATTTTGATTAAGCTTAAATTTGTCGAGTTTAATAAAATTTTTTGGGATCATATAAGAAGGTAATTTATCTTTCAAAAAATCTTTAAAATTAATTTCTTCTTCACTTTCATAAAAACAAATAATATCTTCTTTAAAAATACAAGCACTGTTTTTAATATTCACATGAGAATTTATCACGCTTTCTATTTCTCCAAGTTCTATCCTATGCCCCATATATTTTATCTGATTATCCACTCTTCCATAGCATAAAAGTTCGCCAAATTCATTATAAGAAACTATATCTCCTGTTTTGTACAAAAGATCTAAATAATTATCATGTAAAGGATTTTGAGTAAAAGCTTGTTTGGTTTTTTCTTTGTCATTATAATACCCTAAAGATAAAGAAGTTCCACGCACGAAAAGCTCCCCTTTAACACTTGTTTGTTTAGGACTTATGAAATTCATATTTTCATCAAAAACTAAAAGTTCTGTGTTTTTGCACGCTTTTCCTATCGGTAAAAGTTCTTCATCTTTAAAAGTGCGATTGATGATATAAAAAGAACATACATCAGTGATTTCTGTTGGGCCATAAAGGTTGGCAAATAAGGCATTGGGTAAGTGTTTACGCCAAATATTGAGCTGTTTATTGGGCATGATTTCACCACAAAAAAGTATCTTTTTTAAGGCGTTTAAACTAAAATTATTCAAAGCTTCAGTATTTGCAAAATAAATCAGCACCGAAGGTACCCAAAATATAGTGCTTACTTTTTCTTTTTCAAGGCATTCTAAAATTTTATTTGGAAAGGCAAAAAGATGATTGGGTAAAAGGTGTAAAGTCGCTCCTGATTTTACACTTGAAAAAATATCTAAAATGCTATTGTCAAAATAAAATGGCGCTTGATTGGCTAAAATTTCATTCTCATCAAATTTAAAAGTCTCACACACCCAAAAAGTATAATCAATCACACTCTTATGAGCTATGCTTACTCCTTTAGGAATGCCTGTGCTCCCACTTGTAAAGAAAACATAGAGTAAATTAGTATCTATATGTTTTTCTTTGGCATGCTTTATTAAACTCTCATCTATATTAAAACTTTCAAAATCTTCTGTATAAAGCGTAGGTAAATCTAAGTTAAAATTTAAGTCCTTTGAAGTGATAAAAAGTTTAGGCTTTAAAACTTCTATGACTTTTTCTACTCTTTCTTTAGGACTTTTTTCATCTAAAAGTGTATAAAAATTTCCACTGAGTGCCACTCCAAAAAATGAAATCAAACAATCAATCCCTTTAGGCAAGATGATTAAAACAGGAGCTTGAGTAGGTTTATTATTTTTTAAAGTTTTTAAAATTTCACTGGCTAGTTTCTTAGAAAAAAGATCAAAGTCTTTGTAAGTGATTTCCTTTCTTTCTTTGGCAAAGGGTTCTACAAAAGCAGTTTTTTCGCTAAATTTGATTAAACTTTTTTCTAAAAAATCATAGATATGAGTTGTCATGATTTACCTTTTTAATTTTTTGTAATATAATATCGATAAATTAATAAAAAAGGCCTTTATATACTCATAAACCAAAGCTTTGAAATCGATTCTTGTGATGATGTAGAATTAAATATAAAAAGAACTAGCAAACTTGAATACCGTATAAGTTATGATGATGAAAAAGAGATTAAAGCTATAGTTTTTATAATAGGAGGTTATGGAGCTAATGCAAATATATATTTTTAGACTCTTATAGAAATTATATTGCTAAAAATTTTGATGTTGTAGCAGTGCATGTTTTTTATCATTGTTTTTGTCAAAGGCGTTCGGATGTTGAAAAGTATTCAACATTAGCAGATTTTACAAAAGATGATTTAAAATTAATAGAAAAAGTGCTTCGTAAATACAATATTCCATGTGATCAATTAGCCAATAATACTGTAGTTAGTCATTGTGAATATTTGAGCGAGATTATGACAGAATTAAAAATGTTAAATCGATTGCCTTATGATTTTGAAGAAAGACTAAGTGCAACTTTTATTCCTTCGCGTGGAGAATATCAAAATTTTGGCATTATGGCAGCTATTGATCATATCAATGCTTTAAAAGATTTAGTTAAACGTTTTCCAGAATTTG
>NZ_MJXJ01000028.1:22691-150593 GCF_001762735.1 Campylobacter sp. BCW_6461
ATACCTATCTTTACTCATAGCAAAAATAGCTCCTTGGTATGTGGATGGTGTGATTGATAATTCGGGTTCGGCTGTTCCACCGCTTAATTATATTATTGGTAGAGAGTTGGAATTTAAAAGCAAAGATACTAATGGGGATATGTATATGCAGGGCGATCATTTTTTTGTGAGTTGTTTTCTAAAAACCCACTGGACGCGTAAAGAAAATTCACCTTATTTTTTTAATAATGAAAATTATTTTATTAGAACATTGTTAAATAAGGATCATTTGATTTTGCAAAGTCAAAAAAATAAAAATATTATTTATGTGAGTTATCATAGTAAAGAAGATCCTTTAACTCCAGCAAATTTTAAAGAACTAACCATGCAAATATTAAAAATTTTAGGTTACGATGTAAGCTTAAATTTGATAGATGAAAATAAAATTGATGGAAAATTTATTAAAAATTTAGATCATGGTTGTGGTATACCTGATAAAGCCTTATTTAGAAAAGAACTTCCTTTAATGCTTGAAAAACTACAAGGAAGAAAATCTTT
The DNA here is from genome assembly GCF_001762735.1 of Campylobacter sp. BCW_6461. Taxonomy (NCBI): domain Bacteria; kingdom Pseudomonadati; phylum Campylobacterota; class Epsilonproteobacteria; order Campylobacterales; family Campylobacteraceae; genus Campylobacter; species Campylobacter sp. BCW_6461. The sequence goes on from NZ_MJXJ01000028.1 coordinate 23,229, forward strand.
CATGCAAGAAAATTCCATCTCTTATCCTTGTGGAAATAAAGTGTTTATATTTAAAGATGTGGGTGACAAATTTGAATTAGTGATAAAAGATTAAAACCTTAAAGGTTTTAATCAAGCTTTGCTAAATTGATTAAATCACTTACTTTTTGACAATTTTTCAAGTCCTCGGCTGTGATTTTTAAAGTAAAAAGATTTTTATAAAGCACCATCACAGATACAAAAGCCAAACTATCCCACTCATCTATATCATCAAGTAGCATATCCTCGTTTAAGTCTTCATCTCTATGCATAGCTTCTTTAAGCTCTTCTAAAAATTCAGTTTTTGTCATTATTTCTCCTTTGTGTAAATTAAAATATCTTTTGTGTATAAATCTTTGAAATTCAACACCGCACTTCCCCAGCTAAGCCCTGCACCAAAAGCACTTAAACTCGCTTTAAATTCTTTTGGAGTATCTAGTTCGCAAAGTAGGGCAGGTAGTGAACAAGCGCTTAAATTAGCGTATTTTTCCATGATGAAATTAGGAACTTTATCATCATTAAGTTTTAATTCTTCTTTGATGCAATCAACCAAATACGCATTGGATTGATGAAAAAGATGAAAAGCAATGTCTTTTTCATCTACTTTAGAAAATTCTAAAATTTCTTTAAAGCTTTTAGGTTCGCTTTCCAAAGCCATATTGAAAATATTTGCTCCGTCCATATAAAGATTTTCTAATTGTCTAAACTCCTCAGTTTGCATGAGTGAATCATCGTTGAAAATATCTGCTTTAGGTATTCTCATCGCACCTTTTGGAATGATGAGTTTATCAAAATATTTTCCATCGCTTCCAAGCTCAAAAAAAGCTTCGTTAAAATCCGTTTTTTCAATTAAAGTTGCACTTACTCCATCACCAAAAATAGGAGCTAAATTCATATTTTTAGGGTGGATGAATTTGCTTAAAGTATCTCCACAAATGAGTAAAATTTTACCTAAGCCACTTTGTATTAAAGAATGAGCGACAAATAAGCCGTATAAATACCCTGCACAAGCTTGCCCTAAATCAAAAGCTACAGTTTTGGAGCTTAAATTTAAAAGTTGGTGTAAATAACAAGCCGTAGAAGGCATGAAAAAATCAGGACTTTGAGTTACTACGATGAGTGCATCAAGGCTATTTTTATCTATATTTAAACCTTGTAAAAGTGTATTGGCTGCGTGTTTTCCAAGATCGCTTACGCAAGTGTTTTCATCGCAAATATAACGCGTGTTTAAACCTATGACTTTTTTCATTCTTTTAAGGGTTTTGATATCGTTTGAAAAAACGCTTTCTAACTCATCATCAATGCAAATTTTATGTTCAGGTACGCTTACGCAAATGCCTGAAATTTTGGCTTTATCAAATCTAGTTTTCATGGATTATAAGTCCTTTGAAGTTTAAATTTTGAAATGGAATAAGGGCTGAGTTTTTTTCAAATTCTTTGGAAATTTGTTCTAAAAAGCTCAAAAATGGCATATTTCTTTCGCCTTTTTGATAGTAAAGCCTTGCATTATTGTTTTTAAGATCAAAGAAATGTAAAGCTAGTTCAAAGGCTTTAAAAAACATTCTAGTTTCAAGTTTTCTACCTAAAGCCCTACAAGAAATGCAAAGATCATCGATAAATAAATTTCCTTCTTTACAAGAAAAAACAAAAATAGCGATAATCCCACTATCGCTTAATTTATCACTCATACTCACACTTACAATGAGTTCTTTTTGCATGTGTTGTGCGACTTTTTCTTGATTTAAGCGTGTGTAATTAGCGATAAATTGATTGGTTTTGCCTAAAAGTTCGCTAATGCGAGGGATATTTTGCAGATCATTTTGTCTAAAATCTAAGCTGATTTCAAGATTTTGAAAATATTCTTCATCGCTTAAGCTTTTAAGCTCTTCTCTTAAAGCATTGGCTGCTATATCTTTGGCACGAATTTGATCTTCTTTGGTGTTTGAAAGTTTTAAAAGATTAGGAAAAAGCTTGATTTTATAAAGTATATTTTCATCGCATAAAAGTGTTTTAACACCTGTAAATTTAGTGTTTTCAAGCTCGGCGATATTATCATCTATAAAAAGCATAGCATTAGTATTTATATTAAATTTTTTAGCAATTTTTAAGATATTTTCACCCTTTGGTTCCCAATTGATCATTCTAGCATCAAAATCATCCCATTGTAAGATAAAATCTTTCCTTGTTTCAAAAAGTTTTTTTGCGTCTTTTTCTTCATTTTTTGAAGCTAGGGCAAGTAAAAAGCCTTGTTTTTTAAAAGTTTTAATTTTTTCTTGTAAGGTTTTGTGCAAAGGACTTAAATTAAGATTATCTATACCCTCTTCACCTAAAATTCCTTGATACAAGGTATTATCAAGATCAAGTACAAGAGCTTTAAGAGCGGGTTTTACGAGTGCAGGGATGAGGCTAAGTCCTAAAATTTGTGCTAAAAAAATCAAGGCTTTATTATTAAGCTTAGAGCCTGTAAGTTCTTCTTTAGCTAGGTCTAAAATATCTTCTTCATCAAAATACTCTTTTATGAGTTTTTCTATGTTAAAAATTTCACAATTTAAAATTTTTTTATCTGTTTTAAATTCTCCTAAACTAAGAACTAAAATAGGGTTTTGTGAAATTTTTCTTAGTTCTAAAAGTCTTTCTTCTATAAAATTTTGCACATTATTTTTATAGCGGGTTAAATCTAGCCATAAAAGTTCTAAACTAGCTTCTTTAAAGTTATCAAAACTCAAGCTATCATCATAAGAGCTGAAATTAAACTCAGCTCTTAAATTAGCAAAATGTAAAAAAGGAGCAATGATGCTTTGCACTCCTTCAAAAGCATGATTTCTATGGATATTAACAAGAAGATCTTGACTTTTACTAAAGTCTAACTCTTTGGCAAATTTTATAAGCCCATTGCGTTTTAAATGAGGTGAAAAAAGATTCATTATTTTTCCAAAACCACTGCCATAACAATGGCATTTTTTGTTTTTAATGCTTTTTCTAAAGAATAATTATTTGCCATAAAATATTCGCATTCTTTGATTTTTAAACCTGCATTTTTAAGCAAATCTTTAACTTCATCAGGATGGGAAAATAAATAAATATGGTCAATAGCAGGAGCGTTGATAGGGATGGTTGCAAAAATTTCTCCACCATCATTCAGTAAAGTTTTTACATCTTTCATAAACTGTAAAGGTTGTTCTACGTGCTCCAAGACTTCTCCCATTACAACTAAATCTGCTTTATTGTTGAAATTGCATTTAGTGAAATCTTTACATATAAAATCACATTTAAAATTATTTTGATTAATTGCTCCAAATTGATTTTCTACCATATCTTTGCTCATTTGACAACTTATAGGAGAAATATCTATTCCATAATATTCTATAAATTTTTGACTTCTTAGTGCTTTAACAAAAAATTCTCCATGACCAGGACCGATTTCAAGATAAGTGCTTTTTCGATCTTGTTTTTTATCTATATATTTAGCAAAATATCTTCTAACTTCAATATGAGCATTCCAAATAAAAGAAGATATAGCAAGTCCCACCATGTATTGCTTCATATAATTTTCATTGAAATATACCATATTTTTTACTTCTGCTAAAGTGCTATATCTATATTTTCCAAATTCTATAAAATATTTAGTTTCTTCTAGAGTGTCATTGAGTACAACTATATAACTTTTAGCTTGTTCTTCTAGATTGATGTTTAATGTATCTTTATAATAGATGATAAGTTTTTCTAAATCATTATATTCTTCATCTGAAAGTTGCAATCCATCTAAACATTTTTTATGCAAAGCATTTTTTTCTTCTATGAGTTTAAATAGTTTTTTAGTATTTTTTAACATAATTTCTCCTTAATAGCTTTTAAAAGTTCATTTTGAGATTTTAGCTGACTTAATTCATCTTTGCTAAATTTGATTTCAAATTCTTCTTCTAAACTCATGATGATATCAATATGAGCTAAAGAAGTCCAGTTCTTGCAGTTTTCCATGCTTAAATTTGTATTTTCATCTACTTTGGTTTCAAGTATATTTTCTAAAATTTCATAAAATTGTTTCATTATCGATCTTTCTTATATATGGCTAATTTATCATTGGTCAAGGCTTGACATATTGCTTGAACATATTCTCTAGTATTATAAATTTCTATAAAATTTTTAGCAAAATTTATTTTTTTATAATTTTGCGTTTCTTGAATTATAGGATTAATTTTATTAATATCGCATAAATAAGACTGTTGCAAATCTCTAGCGTAGTAGTCAATAGTTATTGTTTTTTCTTTCCTTTTTTCGTTTATTAAAATACCTTTAAAATTTTTAAAATATCTACAAAAAGTTGTATTTTTTTCTTCTGCGTAATGAACTAGAGCGTGCCCTTCATTTAAACCAAAAATTATATATTTTCCATTCTCTTTGGCTAAAACTTCATAAACACAATTTTCCCCAAAACAACTTGTTGTATCTTTTAAAAATAATTCTTCTTTTGCTCCTTTTATAGCAAAAGAAAATATAGGATCGTTTGTGCGTTTTACTCCTGTTTGTTTGCGAAAATATTCATTTAATGCTCCCATTTTTGTTTTGGAATTTATTTTGTCATAAACTTCATTTTTACAAAAACTATAAGTAAAGGTTGGCATGATCAAAGTGCCTTCCTGACCTATAACTTCAAAAAAACAATTGAGTATAGTCTGTAAAAATTCATTTCTAGAAAGCAAAGGTATGCCAAATTTAAAAAGTTCTGTATGTACACATAAAATATCGCCTCTTTTTATACCTAGTTGATAAAAAGCATCTATTAAATCCTTATCGGAGTATTTTTTGTCATTGTGTTCTAAAAAATATTTCATTTTACTAGTCCATAAAATTTTATTTTTTTCAAAAGTTCTTTAAATTCATAAGCTTGCATATTTAAGATATTGGCTATATCGATGATATCATTCTCTCCATCACAGTAAGCTAGAAAATTACAAGCTAAAGGAATGTCATTGGCAGTGCTAAGGGTATGATATAGTCCTCTTTTGCCAAGATTGGGCTCGCATACTATGGTGTTTTTATATACGGCGTTGATTTCTAGATTTAAAATCATTTCTTGCATGCTTTGAAGTCCACCCATTAAACCTTTTTCAGAGATAAAATTGAGATTATCTTTGCTGGTGTGGTATTGTTCGTATTCTAGGTATCTTGTGCGACATACTCCTACAATGCCAAGATTTACAAGCGGAGCATTGTATTGTCTTTCATCGCTTCCGCGATCCAAAAAACTAAAAGCTTTGAAATTTTCTTTATTTTTAAGCGTATGCAAGGCAACTTTATCGCTTAGAGTGTTTTCTTTAGGTGTATGTATGAGTGAGTAAGCATGATCATCGCCTAAGCAAGAAAGCACAAAGCCTGCTTTAACATATTTTTTTAAATGCTCTAAATGTTTGCTAAGATAGACTATAGACCCTATGGTTTCAGGGATGATGACAAAGCGGTAATTATATTTTCTTTCTTTTAAACCCAAAAGCCATTTTGCTAGGAAAATAGCCACCACAGGGCCACTAAGCTCGTTATTTGCCATGGAAGGATGACAAAGATAGGTTGAAATTAAAATTTCATCTTTTGAATTTTGCGTACTAGGTAGGATAAAATCAGCATAGTCCAAAACCCCATTTTCATCATGTTTTGCATCGATATAAACTTTGTATTTGCCTTTTTTAAGTTTTTTTCTTTCATTATGCGTGAGACAAAATCCCCAACGCCTTTTGTAATAACTCGTTACATAAGGAATAGCATCGGGCATTTCTTCTATGGAGTAAAGATGATCTTGAAGTTCTTCTAGTTCGATTTCTTTATCGATAGCTTCGCTATAGTTTAGAAGGTGTAGATTATGCTTTTTAAAATCACAAATTTTTTCTCCTTCTGGAGTGATGATATAGGCTTCTTTGGCGTTCCATTCATCAGGGACTATCCAGTCAAAAACCTTTGTACCACTTTTTATAGAGTGAAATTTGAGTATCCCCCCCCCCGCCCAGAGTTTTATTTAAAATTTCTAAGCTATCTCTAAAACCTTGCCCTGTGATACTTCTAGGGATAGGAAAAAGTTCACAAGCTAGTTCATACATAGCCTTTCCAGTTTGGCTAAAATCTTGGCTTCTAAAGTCTAGCTTATCCACAATATCCCTTTTTAACTTTTTCAAGAATGCTAAATAAAGTATCTTTGACAAATTTTGCATCTTTTAGATTCATTTCTTGATGACAAGGTATGCTAAGCTCGGCTTTGTAAAAATTATCCGCATTTTGGAGTTTGATTTCCCCTAAGAGTTTTTTATAAAAACTAAACTCATAAGTAGGTTTGTAATGCACCTGTACACCAACTCCTGCATGAAGCAAGCTTTCAAAAAGCTCTTCTTTTTGACAATAAAATTCAGGAAAAAGCAAGATAGGGTATAAATGTCTTGAGCTTTTTTTATAATTTTTGATTTTTATCGTGGAAAAATAAGGATTTTTTTCAAATTCTTTATCGTAAAAACTTGCGATTTCTTCTCTTTTTTCAAGATTATGATCGAGTTTTTTAAGCTGGTTTATCCCTAAAGCACAAGCAACATCACTTAAGCGGTAATTATAGCCAAGTTCTACCATATCGCTATCCCAAAGCCTTTTTTTAACAATACCATGGCTTCTTAAAAGCTTGATTTTATCGATAAGCTCTTCATTATCACTCACCACAGCCCCACCTTCAAAAGTAGTGATAGGCTTAACAGGGTGAAAAGAAAATATAGAAAGATCGGCTTTTTTTCCTACTTTTTCACTTTTATACAAAGCACCTAAAGCATGGCTTGCATCATCGATTAAAGGGATATTGTATTTTTTAGCAAGGCTTGAAATTTCATCTATTTCAACGCTATTTCCCCCAAAATCCACCACGCTAATAGCTCCTATATTTTTACTATCTTTTAAAAGTCTTGCTTCTAGTTTTTTTTCATCAATATTGCCATCGTTTTTAATGTCGATAAACTCTACCTTAGCTCCAGCTATTAAGGCCGCATTAGCCGTAGCAGCGAAGGTTAAAGGAGTGGTTAAAACGATTTTTTCTTTGATGCCTAGTGCTGTATAGGCAAGATGAAGGGCTGAAGTGGCTGAGTTTAATACACAAGCGTGTTTTACGCCCACATATTCACAAAGGGCTTCTTCAAATTCATCTACCTTTTTACCCCCTGTTAAAATTTCATCTTTTAAAGCTTTTGTAAGCGCATCTATATCGCTTTGATCGATGTTTTGATGAGAATAAGTAAGCATTTTAAAAACCTTCGGTGTGATTGATGATTTCTAAAAGTTCTTTTTCGCTTGTCCATAAAGGATTATTATCCGAACTATAAGAAAAACCATCTTTTACCTTTTGTCCTTTTTCGCCTAGGGCATTGATACTAAAGTCATTATCTTTATCTACAAGTTTAATGCTAGGGCTTATGGCATAGTAGTTTTCAAATTCATAGGTTAAATGACTATCATCGCTTGAAATCATGATTTCATGTAGTTTTTCTCCTGCTCTTATGCCTATGATTTTATGGCTTAAATTAGGAGCTAGAGCATGGGCTAGATCGGTGATTTTCATCGAAGGAATTTTAGGGATAAAGATTTCTCCTCCATGCATTCTTTCAAAATTACTCAGTACAAATTTTACTCCATCTTCAAGGCTGATCCAAAAACGAGTCATTCTCGTATCGGTGATAGGAAGTTCTTTAGCTCCTTCGCTGATGAGTTTTTTAAAGAAAGGCACCACTGAACCTCTTGAACCTACAACATTGCCATATCTTGTAACACCAAAGCGTGTTTGCTTGTTACCTGCTATGTTGTTTGCAGCGACAAAAAGCTTATCGCTTGCAAGTTTGGTTGCACCGTATAAATTTACAGGATTGCAAGCCTTATCCGTACTAAGAGCGATACATTTTTTAACCCCATTTTCAAAACAAGCATCTATGACATTTTGCGCGCCGTGGATGTTTGTTTTTATACATTCCATAGGGTTATATTCAGCAATAGGCACATGCTTCATCGCAGCAGCATGTATAACAAAATCCACATCACGCATAGCAGTGCTTAAACGCTCTTTGTCTCTTACATCTCCTATGAAATAACGCATGCAAGAAGCGTTAAAAACGCTTGCCATTTCAAATTGTTTAAGCTCATCACGAGAATAAATGATGATTTTATTAGGTTTATAATTTTCTAGCAAAACCTTAGTATAGGTTTTTCCAAAAGAGCCTGTTCCGCCTGTGATTAAGATATTTTTTTTGTTAAACATTTTGCCTTCCTTTGCTTAAGTTTTTTAAAATTAAAGCAACAAGTGTTCCTATTTTAAAATTCTTGGCAAGGTTATGCCCGTTTGAGCTTGATACTTGCCTTTTTTATCTTTATAAGTGGTGTCACATTTTTCATCACCTTGTAAAAACAACACTTGTGCTATGCCTTCATTAGCATAAATTTTTGCAGGTAAAGGCGTAGTATTTGAAATTTCTATAGTAATATGTCCTTCAAAACCTGGTTCAAAAGGGGTAACATTGACGATGATACCACATCTTGCATAAGTGCTTTTGCCAAGACAAATAGCTAAGACATCATCAGGCATTTTAAAATACTCTATAGTTCTAGCTAGGGTAAAAGAATTTGCAGGAACTATACATACATCACCTTCAAAATCTACTACATTTTCTTCTACGAAATTTTTTGGATCCACTACAGTTGAATTAACATTGGTAAAAATTTTAAACTCACGTCCTACGCGTATATCATAACCATAGCTTGAAAGTCCATAGCTTACCACACCTTTTCCTATATTTGCTTCGCAAAATGGTTCGATCATCTTGTGTTCTAATGCCATTTTTCTTATCCAATTATCCGCTTTTAAGCCCATTTTTAACCTTTTAATATTTGTAATTGTTTGTAAGGATTATAACCTAAAAAATCTATATTTTTTATGATTTTTTTCTTTTTTAAAGTTAAATTTCAAGTTTTTTTATATAATACAAGGTTAAGTTCTTAAATTTTGTAGGAGAATTTTATGACAAAAGAAGAAATTAAAGAGTTAGTAAACCTTTTTGCTGAAGCAAATATTAGTAAAATTAAGATCAAAGAACAAGATGGTTTTGAAATAGAACTTGAAAGAGATATGTGCTGCGATGTTCCAGCTCCTGTTTGTCCTCCAGTTCCAGCTCCACAACCTATCAATGTAAGCGTTGTAAACGAAGCTCAACCTAGTCAAAGTGTAAAATCAAACAAACCAAGTATAAATAGCCCTATGGTAGGAACTTTCTATCAAGCTCCAAGTCCAGGTGCAGCACCTTTTGTAAAAGTAGGCAGTACGGTTAAAAAAGGCGATACTATAGCTATTATCGAAGCGATGAAAATTATGAATGAAATTGAAGCGGAATTTGATTGTAGGATCGCTGAAATTTTAGTTGCTGATGGTCAGCCTGTAGAATTTGGAATGCCTTTATTTGCGGTGGAGAAATTATAAAATGGAAATTAAAAGCATATTAATTGCTAATCGTGGAGAAATAGCACTGCGTGCTTTAAGAACGATTAAAGAAATGGGTAAAAAAGCAATTTGTGTGTATTCTGAAGCAGATAAAGATGCTTTGTATTTAAAATACGCTGATGCAAGCATTTGTATAGGCAAAGCAAGAAGTTCTGAAAGCTATTTAAATATCCCAGCTATTATTACAGCAGCTGAAATTGCTGAAGCAGATGCGATTTTTCCAGGATACGGATTTTTAAGCGAAAATCAAAATTTTGTTGAAATTTGTGCTAAACATAACATCAAATTTATAGGTCCTTCTGTGGAAGCTATGAATTTAATGAGTGATAAATCAAAAGCAAAACAAGTCATGCAAAGAGCAGGCGTACCTGTGATCCCAGGAAGCGATGGGGCTTTGGCAGGAGCTGAAGCAGCTAAAAAACTTGCCAAAGAAATAGGTTATCCTGTGATTTTAAAAGCAGCTGCAGGTGGTGGTGGTCGTGGTATGCGTGTGGTTGAAAATGAAAAAGATCTTGAAAAAGCGTATTGGTCGGCTGAAAGCGAGGCTATGACAGCATTTGGCGATGGAACTATGTATATGGAAAAATACATACAAAATCCACGCCATATAGAAGTACAGATTATAGGAGATAGTTTTGGGAATGTGATTCATGTGGGCGAAAGAGATTGTTCTATGCAAAGACGCCATCAAAAACTTATAGAAGAATCCCCTGCGATTTTGCTTGATGAAAAAACACGCACTAGGCTTCATGAAACTGCTATTAAGGCAGCTAAAGCCATAGGATATGAAGGTGCGGGAACTTTTGAGTTTTTAGTAGATAAAAATTTGGATTTTTATTTTATAGAAATGAATACGCGTTTGCAAGTTGAACACTGTGTAAGTGAAATGGTAAGTGGGATTGATATCATAGAACAAATGATTAAAGTAGCAGAAGGTTATGCTTTACCATCTCAAGAAAGTATTAAATTAAATGGGCACTCTATAGAATGTAGAATCACAGCCGAAGATTCCAAAACTTTCTTGCCAAGTCCAGGTAAGATTACTAAATACATTCCACCAGCAGGACGCAATGTCAGAATGGAAAGTCATTGTTATCAAGACTATAGCGTGCCTCCTTATTATGATTCTATGATAGGCAAACTTGTAGTTTGGGCAGAAGATCGCAATAAAGCTATTGCAAAAATGAAAGTAGCTTTAGATGAGTTGCTTATAAGTGGGATAAAAACAACCAAAGATTTTCATCTTTCTATGATGGAAAATCCTGATTTTATTAATAATAATTACGATACAAATTATCTTGCAAGACATTAAAATTTCCCTATTAAAGGGAAATTTTAATTGTAATTTTTATCTTAAATATTCTATATTGATTTTAGAGCGGAGTTTATCAAAATAATCCTGTATAAAATTTTGTCTTTGTTCACTTACATAAGCGTTTAAAACTTCATTTTTAACTTGTTCATATTCAGGAGTTTGTGCCCCATCTCTGCTTTTAACTTCATAGAGTTCATAGCCATTTTTTCCATTTAAAACAGGGGAAAAGCCTCCAACAGGAATTTGTGATAAAAGCCCTAAAAGTCTTGGATCGGCATTACTTGTGTTTAAAGATGCATTTTGTGGTTTAAGGATTGTTTTTTTTGTATTTTTGATATTTTCTAAAGTTTGAGGATTGTTTGATAGATAAATATTTGCATTAATTTGTGTATAAAAAGTGAATTTATCTTTATTTTGTTCGAAAAATTTTTTTGCTCCATCATCACTAAAATCAGTTTTTGCCATACTTGCGATTTTTTCATAAAGCTTTCTTTTTTCTAAGTCTTTTTTAAAATTTGCACGAAATTGTTCATAGCTTTGATTTTTGGATTTTAAATTTGCTTTGAAAGCATTTAAAGTCGTTTTGTTTTGAGCAAGCATTTTATTTATAGCATCATCAAGCTCTAGATCATTGACTACAATACCTAGTTGTTTCATTTGTGAAATTTCCATTTTTTCATTGATGAGTACGCCTAAAGCTTTATTTCTATCAATTTTAAGTACTTTCATAGTTTGATCTATATCATAAGTTGTGATAGGCTCTTTGTCTACAACTACAGCTATAGCATTAATGGTATTTGCACTAGCTAAACTTGCAAAAAATGCAAAACTTAATAAAATTTTTTTCATTTCAAACCTTTATTTAAGTATAAATATCGCATTATATCAATAAAAATTTAAGAAAAGGCAAAAAATGCACGAAAAACTTACAACGCGTTTTGCTCCAAGCCCAACAGGGTATTTGCACATAGGTGGACTTAGAACAGCTCTTTATAATTATTTATACGCTAGAAAAAATGGTGGAAATTTTTTACTTCGTATCGAAGATACGGATTTAAAAAGAAATTCCAAAGAAGCTACTAAAGCAATTATCGAAGCTTTTAAATGGTGCGGTTTAGAACATGATGGAGAAGTAACTTACCAATCAGAGCGTTTTGATCTTTATAAAGAATATGTTAAAAAGCTTTTAGATGAAGGCAAGGCGTATTATTGTTATATGAGTAAAGAAGAATTAGAAGAATTGCGCGCCAAGCAAGAAGCTGCCAAAGAGCGCCCAAGATATGATGGAAGATATAGAGAATTTACAGGCACGCCACCTCAGGGTATAGAGCCTGTTGTGCGTATTAAAGCACCTCAAAGCGGTGAGATTGTTTTTAAAGATGGGGTTAAAGGCGAGGTGAGATTTAAAGCAGAGGATATAATGGATGATTTTATCATTGCAAGAAGTGATGGAACTCCAACTTATAATTTTACTGTTGTTATTGATGATGCTTTAATGGGGGTAAGTGATGTGATTCGCGGAGATGATCATCTTTCAAATACTCCTAAACAAATTGTGCTTTATGAGGCATTGGGTTTTAAAATTCCTAAATTTTTTCATGTGGCTATGATACATGGAGAAGATGGTAAAAAGCTTTCAAAAAGACATGGGGCAACTGATGTTATGGAATACAAAGAAATGGGAATTTTACCTCAAGCTTTGCTTAATTTTCTTGTGCGTTTAGGTTGGAGCCATGGTGATGATGAGGTTTTTTCATTAGAAGATTTGAAAAAACTTTTTGACCCTTATCATATTAATAAAAGCGCATCTTGTTATAATGCTAAAAAGCTTGAATGGCTTAACGCTCATTATATTAAAACTTTGCCTTTTGAAGAGATTAACCGTCAGCTTAAGGATCTTGGCTTTGATTTATCTGTTTATGAAAAGGCAGGATTTTTACTTGATTTATTAAGAGAGCGTGCAAAAACCTTGCATGATATTATCAATGGTGCAAAAAGTATAGTTAATGCGCCGCAAAATTATGATGAAAATGCAGTACAAAAATTTATTAACAAAAATAATTTAGAATTGCTCCAAGCATTTGCTAATACACTTAAAGATCAAAAAACAGGTAAAGATTTTGAAGATTTTACAAATGATTTTTTAGAAAAAAAAGAAGCAAAGTTAAAAGATTTGGCTCAGCCTATACGCATAGCTTTAACAGGGAGTGCGGTAAGTCCTAGTATTTTTGAAGTATTAGAATTTTTAGAGGTTGATGAGTGCAAAAAAAGAATAGAAAATTTTTTAAAAGTTAGAGGAAAATAAAATGAATTTAAAAGAAGAAGCTTTAAAATACCATTTAGGTGGGAAAATTGATATTGTACCAAGTAAGCCAATGGCTACAAGCCATGATCTATCTTTGGCGTATAGCCCAGGAGTTGCAGAACCTTGCCTTGAAATCGCTAAAGATAATGAGCTTGCTTATACTTATACAAATAAGGCTAATTTAGTAGCTATAGTTAGTGATGGTTCTGCTGTTTTAGGACTTGGAAACATAGGAGCGCAGGCTTCAAAACCTGTTATGGAAGGTAAGGCTTGTTTGTTTAAAAAATTTGCAAATGTCAATGCTTATGATATAGAAATTGATGTTCATAGTGTGGAAGAGATTGTAAATTTTTGCAAAGCTTTGGCTCCAACTGTAGGCGGGATAAATTTAGAAGATATAGCTGCTCCAAAATGTTTTGAAATCGAAGCGGCTTTGCAAGATTTAGGAATTCCTGTAATGCACGATGATCAGCACGGAACAGCTATTATTTCAACTGCGGGACTTATGAATGCTATGGAAATAAGTGGTAAAAAATTTAAAGACATCAAAGTAGTTGTAAGTGGTGCAGGTGCCGCAGGTATAGCAAGTGCTAAAATGTATAGAAATTTAGGGGTCGAAAATATTATTTTAGTAGATAGCAAAGGAGTGATTTCTAAAGATAGAAATGATTTAACTCCTCAAAAGCTTGAATTTGCTGTTGATTCTAAGGAAAAGACTTTAAAAGAAGTTTTAAAAGGAGCTGATGTTTTCCTAGGACTTAGTGCACCAAAAATTCTTGATGATGAAATGGTTTTAAGCATGGCAAAAGATCCTGTGATTTTTGCTTTGGCAAATCCTATTCCTGAAGTGATGCCTGAAGATGTAGCTAGACTTAGAAAAGATGCGATTGTAGGAACAGGAAGAAGTGATTATCCAAATCAAATCAATAATGTTTTAGGTTTTCCTTTTATTTTCCGTGGGGCTTTAGATGTGCGTGCAAGTAAAATCACTGAAAATATGAAAGTAGCGGCTGCTAAAGCATTAGCAGATCTTGCAAAACTTCCTGTAAGCGATGCGGTTAAAAAAGCTTATAATTTAAGCACTTTAGAATTTGGAAGAGATTATGTTATACCAAAACCTTTTGATGAAAGAGTAAAAGCTGCAGTAAGTACAGCTGTAGCAGCAGCTGCGGTAAAAGATGGTGTGGCTAAGGTGAAAAATTTTGATGAGAAAGCTTATTTTGAAAGCTTAAAATGAAAAATATTCATTGTATCAATCATCCATTGATCGAACATAAATTAGGAATTTTAAGGGCTAAAGAGACAAAGCCCTTTCAATTTCGTATGTTAATCGATGAAATTTCATCTTTTTTGCTTTTTGAAGCGAGTAAAGATTTTTCTTTAAAAGAAATTGAAATTTCAACACTTATACAAAAAACTACAGTAAAAAAACTTGATGAAAAGATTATGATTTGTCCTATTTTAAGAGCTGCATTAGGAATGCTTGAAAGTGTTTTTAAGATGATTCCTGATGCAAGTGTTGGGTTTTTGGGGTTTGTGAGAAATGAAGAAACTTTAAAGGCGGATTTTTATTTTCAAAAACTTCCCAAAGATGCAAAAAAACGCACTGCTATTGTTATAGATCCTATGTTTGCTACAGGTGGGACTGCTATAGAGGCTTGTAATTTTTTAAAAAGCCAAGGAGTTAAAAAAATAAAATTTATATCCATACTTGCTGCTCCACAAGGTTTGAAAAAATTTAGCCAAATGCATGATGATGTAGAAGTTTTTGTGGCTTGTATTGATGAAGGTTTAAATGAAAAAGGTTATATTATCCCAGGGCTTGGAGATGCAGGAGATAGAGTGTTTAACACTCTTTAAAAGAGATGATTTTTGGAAAAATTGATTATATTAATCTTTTACCTTTACATATATATCTTAAGAAATATCCCCTACCTAATGGTTATAAAGCAAGTATGGAGTATAAAAAAGGAGTTCCAAGTAAGCTAAATAAAGATTTATTTTATAGAAGAATTGATGCAGCTATCATTTCAAGCATAGAAAGTGCTAGAAAAAAATATAAAAATTTAGATTTGGGTATTTGTGCTAATAAAAGAGTTTTAAGTGTATTAGTAGAAAAAAATACATCAAATGCCAAAGATCCAAGTTCAGCAACTTCAAACGCTCTGGCTAAAGTATTAAAACAAGATGGAAAAGTAATTATAGGTGATAAGGCTTTAAAGCTTTATCTAAAAGATCCTTCTAAATATATCGATTTATGTGCAAAATGGCACGAAAAAACAGGATTGCCTTTTGTTTTTGCTAGATTTTCTTGTGTGCAAAAAAAAGCTTTATATAAACAAATTTTGAAAAAATTTCCAAAAACAAAGATTAAAATTCCCTATTATATACTTCAAAAATATGCCAAAACAAGGGATTTAGATGTAAAAGATGTTAGATATTATTTAGATGAAGTTATATATCATAAAATTTCTACCAAAGAAAAAACAGCCTTAAAGCGTTTTGTAAAGGCTTGCAAGGCTTTAAATCTTGCTTAGTGTTCAAATTCTCTAAGTTCCTTAACTGTTCCAAGGAGAATTACAACATCTCCACTATAAACTGTCGTGGTTTCTAAATCAGGTAGTATTTCCCAGTCGCTATTTAATTTTTTATAAGAAATCACTTTCATATTTTGTGCTACATGTTTTAAAGAATTTCCTGCTAATTTTTCATCTATATTGATCTTAATAGCTCGTATAGTATTTGCTGAAAGATCAAAAACTTCATAATCAGCATCTTTGGTTAAAAATTCTTTTACTAGTCTTTTAGCACTTTCTTTTTCAGGATAAATAACCTTTGTGGCGCCTAACTTAGAAAGAATTTGACCATGGATATTAGAGGTTGCTTTAGCAATGATATTTTTAACACCTATATCTTTAAGCGCCATAAGAGTAAGGATTGATTTTTCAACATTTTCTCCTATGCTGACAATAACAACTTCAACATCATGAAAGCCTGCTTCTTTTAGGGCTGAAATATTTGTAGAATCTAAAATATAAGCATAGCTTGGAGGATTTTGTATGCTTTTTAAAGCTTCCTCATCTTTATCTGCAACGATAACAGTATGACCTCCAGCAATGAGTTCATCTGCTACAACTGAGCCAAATTTTCCAAGTCCTATAATTCCATAATTAAGATTTTTCACGATTTTACCTTTATAAATTAACCTTTCCTTCAGGGAATTTTAAATGAATAGATTTGTCTTGTTTGAATACCGAGAGTAAAAAAGCAAAAACACCTATCCTACCACTTAGCATCATAATGATGATAATTACCTTGCTAGGATCACTAAACAAAGCGCATAAAGATAAAGTTCCACCATTTCCTACTGAAATTCCTACAGTTGCAAAAGCTGAAGAAGTTTCAAAAAGCAAGGCTATAAAATCAAATTTTGACTCTAGCAAGGAAAGCAAAATAACAGCTATTACTATATAAACAGCTGAACCTACAGCTATGATAAAAGCTTTAGATATAGTTTCTCTTGGAATTTCATGTCCAAAAATTCTAACTCTTCCATCGCGGATACTCCAATAAGCATAGAGCAATAAAACCATTACAGTTGTTACTTTCATACCCCCAGCTGTTCCACCTGGTGCACCACCAATAACCATAAACAATGATCCAAAAAATAAGCTTGCATCATGCAAATGTCCCATATCTAAGGTATTAAATCCTGCTGTACGGTAGTTAATAGCGATAAAATATGAGCTTAAAATTTTATCAAAAAATGAAAAATGTCCTATAGTTTGAGGATTTGAGTATTCAAAAGCAAAAATAATAAGTGTTGAAGAGAGTATAAGAAAAATACTTGCAACAACAACTATTTTTGTATGTAGGCTTAAATTTTGCAATTTTTTTCTTTGAAAAAAGTATAATTCAACCAAAACAAAATATCCAAGCCCTCCAATAATAATCAAAGAAGTGATAATAAGATTAATTGTTATATCATGTTTATAAGCTATAAGCCCATGTTCAAATATAGTAAACCCAGAATTATTAAAAGCGCTAATAGAATGAAAAATTCCAAACCATAAAGCTTTCTTAAAATTCATTTCAAGGGCAAAACGCATGGTGAGAAGTATAGCACCTATCAATTCTATAGTAAAAATGAACAGCAACACCTTTTTAAAAAATTTAAATAAACCATCCATTGATGGATAAAATAAAGACTCTTTTAGTAAATTTCTTGCACTAAAACCAACTTTTTTGCGTATGAGTATATAAACAAATAAACCTATACCCATATATCCTAAACCGCCAATTTGTACTAAAGCTAAGATAATAATTTGCCCTGCTAAAGTAAAATCAACCGCAGTGTTTTTAACTACTAATCCTGTCATACTAACAGCAGATGTGCTTGTAAAAAAGGCATCTAAAAAATCAATAGGGGTTGTATGTGCCCAACTTGAATGTAGCAATAAAGCCCCAAACAATGCAATAATAATATAACCAGCTAGTAAAATTTTAAAAGTTCGTCTATCTAGTCCAAATTGTTTCAAAAAATTTCCATTTGATAATGATCTAAAGCGGGTATTCTATCTTATTAAAACTTTAAGGGAAATAAAATTTTATTTTTGTATTTAAACTCAAATTAAAGAAAAAAAGATACAATTGTATTTTTAATTTATCAAACATTGTGGTTGGATAGCTCAGTCGGTAGAGCAGCAGACTGAAAATCTGCGTGTCGGCAGTTCGATTCTGCCTCTAACCACCACTTTATCTTTTAAAAAAATCACATCACATACTTTTTTATATAAGATTGAAATATCTAAAGAATTTAAAAATTATTTTTTAAAGAGAGAATCTATAGCTTATACATATACATAGAATGGTGGATTTAGCAGGACTCGAACCTGCGACCAACCGGTTATGAGCCGGTTGCTCTAACCAACTGAGCTATAAATCCGCCTAAGTTGAATTAAAAGATAAAATTATATCTTATTAATGCTTAAAAATATTTTATTTAGCCTTTATATCCGTCCAAAAATATCTAAAAGTGATTAAATGCTGTAAAATTCCAAAAAAAATCATAAAAATAGTAAAAGAACTTCCACCATAACTAAAAAAAGGCAAAGGGATCCCAACTACTGGTGCAAAACCTATAGTCATTGAGATATTTACTGCCGCGTAAATAAAAATAAATAATGCAACGCAATTAATAGCAACTCTAGCAAAATAATCATCTTTAAGTTTATAATTTAAACTAAGTAGATGAAAAATAAGTAAAATATAAAATATAATTAATGTTAATCCCCCAATAAATCCAAATCTTTCTATCATGTAAGCGAAGATAAAATCGCTAGTTGAAATAGGTAAAAATTTAAAATGAGTTTGTGTAGCTTCATCTTGAGATTTTCCAGTTAAACCACCATTTCCAATAGCTATCATTGATTGGGTTACTTGATAACTTGGTTTTTCTGAAATAAAATCATGAATTCTTTGCTTTTGGTAGGGCTTTAAAAGATGTGTATAAATAATAGGAGAGCTAACGCTTATAGCTATAACAATACTTAACCAAATTTTATAATGAACTCCCATGATAAAAAGCACTCCAAAACCAACAAGTAGTAAAACCATAGCACTTCCTAAATCAGGTTCTTTTGCAATTAGCAAAAAAGGCAAGATGATGTAAAAGCTAAGTTTGATGAATTGTTTAAGTTTGTATCCATTTTTTGGAGGAGGATTTTGATAAATAAGATAGGCAAGCATTAAAATAAAACTAGGTTTAAAAATTTCAGAAGGTTGTATAGTAAAGTGAGTAAAAGGAATTTCAAGCCATCTTTTAGCACCTAATTTTTCAACCCCAAAAATATCTACGCTTAGCAATAAAAAAATATTAATCCAATAAGCAACAGGAATAATCCAAATAAATTTCCTTATGGGAAAGAAGAAAAAAACCATAAAAGCAAACAATCCCACACAGGCATAAACAAACTGTTTTTCTGCTAAAAAAGGATTAGCTTCAAAGATTAAGAAAAATGAAATAAGAATTATGGGTAAAAATAAAATGGGTTGCATATAGTCAAAATGAGTTAAAATTCTTCTATCTAATCTAAACAAAATTTGCCTTCAGTTGGTAATATAAAGCTATAATTATAAACTAAAATTTTAAATTTATCAAAACCTCTAAGGAAAAAATGCAAACTTTTTTAGTAGATGAAAATTCAAGGCTTGATGTATTTTTGGCTAAAAAATTAAACCAAAGTCGCAATCAAGTTGCTTTACTTATAGAAAAAGATTGTGTACAGGTTAATGATAAAATTCAAGATAAAAATTCATTTAAGCTTAAAAATGGTGATATTATTTCTATTGCAAGTTTAAAGCTTTGCAATGAGATAAAACCTCAGTTTGAAGTGGATTTTGATATTGATGTGTTATACGAAGATGAAGACTTGCTTGTTTTAAATAAACCTTCAAATTTAGTCGTTCATGGAGCAAGTAGCGTTAAAAATGCCACTTTGGTGGATTGGTTAATAGAAAAAAAATATACTTTATCAAATTTAGGAGGAGAGATAAGAGCTGGTCTTGTCCATAGATTAGATAAAGATACAAGCGGATCTATACTAATAGCGAAAAATAATTTCACCCATCAAAAATTAAGTGAACAGCTTGCAGATAAAAGCATGGGAAGAATTTACCTTGCGTTAATTGATTTGCCACTAAAAGAAGATAAAATTATAGTAGAAAAATTTTTAATGCGTTCGCCTTCTAATGCTATTAAAAAAATAGCCATAGATAAGGAAAATAAATTCAGTAAAAACGCAAAATCAGCTTTTATAAATGTAGTAAAAACTGAAAACTTAACTTTGATGGCTGCTAAGCTTTTCACAGGAAGAACTCATCAAATTAGAGCGCATTTAGCTAGTTTAAATCGCCATATTTTGGGTGATGGTTTGTATGGTTATAACGGTAAGTATGATTGTAGGATAATGCTACATGCTTATTTTTTGTATTTTATCCATCCAAAAACCAAAGAGCAAATTTTTGTTAAAGCACCTTTGATGGAAGATTTTAAAAATATTATGTTTGAACAAATTAATTTAGGAGAGAATGATGAAAAGATTTCGCTTGAGTTTTTACTTGAGTTTTTTAACTCTTTTGCTTAGTGCTTGTAGTGTTTCGCAAATGAATTCGCTAGTTTCAAGCAAAGAGCCTGCTGTAAATGAGAGCTTGCCAAAGGTTGAAAGTTTAAAAAATCTTAGTGATATGAGTAACATTGCTTTTGAATGGGAGCCTTTATATAATGAAAATATCAAAGGATTTTATCTGTATCGTTCTAGCGATGAAAATCCTGATTTTAAACTTGTAGGTACTATTAAAGATAAGTTTCAAACTCATTATGTAGATACTAAATTAGAGCCTGGTACTAAGTATCGTTATATGATGAAAAGCTTTAATGAACAAGGACAAATTTCAGAAGATGGCAAGGTTATAGAAGTGAGCACAGCTCCAAGACTTGAAGCTGTTCCTTTTGTTCAAGCTGTGACTAATTTGCCTAATCGTATTAAACTTATTTGGCGTCCGCATCCTGATTTTAGGGTTGATTCTTATATTATTGAAAGAACCAAAGGTGATGATAAAGAATTTAAAAAAATTGCAGAAGTAAAAAATCGTTTAAACGCTGAATACATCGATAGTGATTTAAAACCTAATGAAAATTCAAGTTATAGAATTATTGCTGTGAGTTTTAATGGGATAAAGAGTGAGCCAAGTCAAGTTGTAAGTTCTACAAGCAAGGCTTTACCTCCTCAAGTTGAGCATTTAAGTGCTAGTACAGATGGTTCTAATAAAATCATTTTAACTTGGGATGCTCCTACGTATGAAGATTTTTCTTATTATAAAGTTTATTCTACGAGCTCAAGTTTCCTTCCTTTTAGTGTTTTGGCAAAGACTGATAAAAATTCTTATGAGGATATAGTAGAAGGAGCAGGTAAAAGCAAGTATTATAAAGTAACAATGGTCGATAAAGATGGTCTTGAAAGTCCTATGCCAAAAGATGGTGTAGAAGGTAAAACTTTAGGCAACCCTTTGGCTCCTAGTATTATTTTGACCCAAAGCACAAGTGAAGGGATAAATTTAGAATGGAGTGATAATGATACTAGAGCTGTTGAGTATGAAATAAGACGCTATGGTGGGGAGCAAAATGCAGTTTTTAAAGGGATTAAAGAAAAGCGATTAAAAGATGTAAAAGCTTTACCAGGGGTGGAATATAGTTATGAAGTTATTGCTATTGATTCAGCTGGACTTCGTTCAGAACCTTCAAGCAAAGTTAAGGCGGCTCAGTAGTGCCAAATTTTAAAAGTAAAAAGATCAAAGAAATAAATCTGCCTTATAGTAAGGATGATGTTGAATTTCTTTGGCTTGCTAAGAATGATAATGTTAGTCTTATTTATACAAAGGTTCAAGAAGAGAGTTTTTTTCTGCAGATTAAAAAAGCACAAAATGGTTTTGTGATTAAAGGCGATAAACATACAAAACCTTCTAAAATAGGTTATTTGCAAAAGGCTTTAAAAATCTTTAAAGAAGGTTTTTGTGAGGATATTATCAATGAAGCTTTTGGACTTAAAAACAATGCTTTAATTGAAAAAACACCATTTATCGTTGACAATTTTGATGAGCTTTTGTCTAGGCTTCAAGGTAAAATTTATATAGAAATAGGCTTTGGATCAGGAAGACATTTGCTTTATCAAGCAAAAGAAAATCCAAATGTTTTAATTTTAGGGGTGGAAATTTACAACCCAGCTTTAACTCAAGTGGCTAAACTTGCTAAAGCACAAAATGTAAATAATATTTTGCTAATCCAAAGTGATGCGAGATTGTTATTGAGTGTATTAAAATCAAAATCAGTTGAAAAGATTTTTCTACATTTTCCTGTTCCTTGGGACAAAAAGCCTCATAGGCGAGTTATTGGGAAAGATTTTTGCAAAGAATGTGCTAGGGTTTTAACCCAAAATGGTCGTTTTGAACTTAGAACAGATAGTTTTGAGTATTTTAATTTTACTCTAGAACAATTTTTGACTTTTCCTGTTCCAAAATTTAGTCTTAGAAAAAATGAAAATTTAGAAATTTCAAGCAAATATGAAGATAGATGGAAAAAGCAAGAAAAAAATATATATGATCTTTGGGTGTGGAATTTTAACCAAGAGTGTAAAAACTATGAGTTAAATGAATTTAATCTCTCATCGGTTGAATTTTCTAAAGAGGATTTGAAAAAAATAGAGCAGAACTTTAAAAATATTACTATAAAAAAAGATGATTTTTTCTTGCATTTTGAAAGCATCTATAAACAAGATGAGAATTTGCTTTTAAAGGTTGCTTTTGGAGCTTTTAATAAGCCTGAACATTGTTATTTGCATCTTGATAAAACGATTGATTTTGCTTTTAAAGAGCCATTTAAAATTCAAGAAAATATTAAAGCGATAAATGAATTAAAAGAAATTTTAAAAGTTCAGTTTAAAATATAATTTTTCTTGAAAATTAAGCAAAAATAAAGCATAATTTAAAAATTTAAAAAGGGAAATTAAGGAAAAAGGATGCCTAATTTAATCCAAGCAAATAAACTTACTTTAGGTTATGATGAACTAGTTATTAAAGAAGCGAGTTTTGCTTTTAAGGATGATGATTTTGTTTTTATTACGGGTAAAAGTGGGAGTGGTAAGAGTACGCTTTTAAAGTCTTTTTATGGAGATTTAGAACCTATTTCTGGTAAACTTGAAGTATGTGGATCTTTGATGAATAAAATTGGAAATTTAGAACTTTTAAAATTACGTCAAAGAATAGGGATTATTTTTCAAGATTATAAACTTGTACAAGAATATAGTGTTGAAAAAAATGTTATGTTGCCTTTAATGATTAAAGGTTATAGCAAAAAAGTATGTCATGATCAAGCTGCTAAGCTTTTAAAGCATGTAAATTTAACTTTTAAAGCAGATAAATTGCCTAATCAACTTAGCGGTGGTGAGCAACAACGCGTCGCTATGGCTAGGGCTTTAGCTCATAATCCAAAGCTTTTGCTTTGCGATGAGCCAACGGGAAATTTGGACGAGTATTCTTCTGATATTATATGGACTCTTTTAAAATCTGCTAGAGAGCTTTTAGGAACTTGTGTTATAGTGGTAACACATAGAATTCCTAGTAATTTAAGAGTGGATTATCGTCGTTTTAATATAGAAAATGGAAAAATGAATGAAATTTTTTAAAACACATTTATCTTTAATTTTACCTTTACTTTTTATGATGTTTGCTTTTGAATTTATTTTGGTTACAAATGCAACTTTAAAGCATTATGAAGAACTTGTTAATAAAGATTATAATATTATAGTTGTCAGCAAAACTAAACTTGATCAGAATGTAGTAAAAACAAAAGTACCATTTTTTGCTGGACTTGAATCTTTAGATCCTAAGGGTTTAATTGATCGTTTGAAAAATGATGTTTCTGAAAAGAATTTGAAAGTTTTAAAAGATTCTCTACCAAAATTTTATACTTTAAAATTAAATTCTTTGCCCGATCAAAATGAACTAAATTCGATTAAAAATCAACTTTTAAATATTGTAGGTGTTAGTAAGGTTGAAACTTTTTCCAAAACCCATGATAAGATATACTCTTTGCTTATTTTGATGAAATTTGTTTTTTGGTTATTTTTGTTTATCATTATTTTACTTGCCTTTGTTTTGTTTTTAAAACAGATGAGAATTTGGCTTTATGAACATACCGATCGTATTGAAATTATGTGTTTATTTGGAGCTCCGTTTTGGTTTAGATCTTTTATGCTTTATAAGGTGGTTGTGGTTGATTGTTTTATTGCTTTTGTTATTTTACTTGCCTTTTTTACCCAAATTTTTGATCTTTCTATTATCCAAGAAAGTTTAAAGGCTGTAGATATTATTTTTCCACCTATTAATTTTATTTTACATTTGACTTTAATTTTTTTAGCTACTTTGTTTATTTGCTTGTTGTGTGTAAATACGGTTATGTTTAAGGTTAAAAGATGAGAAAAAATATTCTTATCTTTTTTTGTTTTTTTTTGTTTGTTGATATAAGTTTAGCAAACGCTATAAATGAAAAAACAAAAAGTTTAGAAGAAAATAAACGCATACAAGAACAGTTAAATAAAAAACTTGAAGATTTGGCTAGCGATATTTTAAATGGTGAAAAAAGTTTGAAAGATCTAAGTTTGCAAATTGAAAGCTTAAATTCACAAACTTCTAAGCTTGAAGCAAGTGCTAAGGCTCAAAATCAAGAGTTAAACACCCTTACAAGCCAAAATGAAGATTTGCTTAAAAGTAAATCAAATATGGAAGGTAAGCTTATATCTTTAATGGCTAAAGATTTTGCTTATGATTTACCTATCCCTCAAGGCTATATTGAAAGTGAAGAAAGTTTTATGGCTTTTGAAATTTTAGGAAGTTTAAACAAAGTTTTAAATGAAGAAATTTTTAAAATTTCTAAAGATTATGAGGGAGTAAGCAGGCTTATTGATGATAAACAAGCTCAGATTAAGAAAATCAATGAAAGTCTTAAGGATTACAACGCTCAATTAGCCAAGCTTCAAAGTTTAAAACAAAAACAAATTAGCGAAATTAATAAACAAAAAACAGATCGAACCATATATGCAAAAAAACTCGATGACTTACAAGCTCAGCAAGAAGAGCTTAGAAAAACATTAAATCAATTAAAAATTATTAATAATAAAGAAGGTGCAAATTTAAACAAAAATGATACTAAAATAGTAAAAAATAATCAACAAATAAGGCAATTAGGTTCAAGCTATCAAGGAAGTTCAGTCAAGCGTTACACAGGAAAAAAAACCATAGCTCCATTGGATTCTTTTACTGTGAAGCAAAAATTTGGAAATTATGTTGATCCTGTTTACAATCTTAAAATTTTTAACGAGAATGTAG
This sequence comes from Campylobacter sp. BCW_6461, assembly GCF_001762735.1. Lineage (NCBI taxonomy): Bacteria > Pseudomonadati > Campylobacterota > Epsilonproteobacteria > Campylobacterales > Campylobacteraceae > Campylobacter > Campylobacter sp. BCW_6461. The sequence continues at coordinate 48,309 of NZ_MJXJ01000028.1, forward strand.
TTTTAAGAAGTAATAAAAGCGATGCAGTTGTTAAAAATGTGCTAGATGGAAAAATAGTTTTTGCTAAAGATACTAGTATGTTAGCTCGAGTTGTTATTGTTGAACATGATAATGGCATACATACAATATACGCACATTTAGATAAGATTGCTCCTAATATTAAAGTTGGTAAGAATATTAAAAAAGGTGCCGTAGTGGGTAGAATAAAAAATGATCTTACTTTTGAAGTAACTCAAAAAAATTTTCATATCAATCCTTTGGAACTCATTAGCTTAAATTAGCTAAATTTAATGGAATTTAAAATATAATTTCAAGTTAAATAAGGAGAAATAATGCAAGAGAGAAAAAGAGTTTTAGTAAAATTTTCAGGAGAGGCTTTAGCAGGTGAAAATGGCTTTGGTATAGAAAATTCTATTTTAAAATTCATAGCTTCAGAGATTAAAGAACTTATAAAAAATCAAATAGAAGTAGGCATAGTTATAGGCGGTGGTAATATTATTCGCGGAGTAAGTGCTGCTAAGGGCGGATTGATTAAAAGGACAAGTGGAGATCATATGGGAATGCTTGCTACAGTTATCAATGCTATTGCTATACAAGAAGCTTTGGAAAGCTCTGGACTTGAAGTTAGGGTTCAAAGCGCCATTCAGATGGAAGCATTTTGTGAAACTTATATTATGAGAAGAGCGCAAAGACACTTAGAAAAGGGTCGTGTTGTGGTTTTTGCTGCAGGTACTGGAAACCCTTATTTTACTACGGATACAACAGCTATTTTAAGAGCTGTGGAAATTGATGCAGATATGGTAATAAAAGCTACAAAAGTTAATGGAGTTTATGATAAAGATCCAAAACAATTTGATGATGCAGTATTTTTAAATACTTTAAGTTATGATGAGGCTATGCAAGATAATATTAAAGTGATGGATGATACAGCTATAGCTTTAGCTAAAGATAACAAACTTCCTATTGTGGTTTGTAATATGTTTGAAGAGGGTAATTTACTTAAAATCATACAAGGTGATACTAGCCTTTGTTCAATCGTTAAAAATAATTAAGGAGAAAATTATGGATAAAAGAATAGAAGAAGTAGCGGCAAAAGCTTTGGAAAAAATGGGTAATGATAGATATCGCCTTTCTTTAGTGGTAGCAAAAAGAGCGGAACAATTGGCAAATGGAGCAACCCCTTTGGTAGACTTTGATAAAAATAAAAATAAACTTGCAGATATAGCTTTATATGAAATTGCAGAAAATAAAATCACTTTAGAGGGTTTAGTTGAAACCAATCGATGAAGAATTATTGCTTGAACAATTAATCGATAATGTAAAAAATTGTAAAGATTTAGAAGCTGCTAAGGCTTTGCTTTTCGAAATTTGTGGCCATGATGCTATTCTTGAAAAAGCGGTAGATTACTGTATATTTTGCCATGAAGGGCAGTTTAGAAAAAGTGGAGAGCCTTATGCGGTACATCCTATTTTAGTAGCAACACTGGTTGGATTTTTAAGTGAAAATAAAAGCAATATTTTAGCTGCTTTATTGCATGATGTGATCGAAGATACAAACTGTACTAAAGAAGAACTTAGAGAGCAGTTTGGTTCTGAGGTTTTAAAACTTGTTTTAGGGCTTACTAAAATTATAGAAATTAGAGAAGATAATCTCATTTCATCAAAATCTAAAAAAAGTTTAACTAAATCAGCCTTGACTTTCAGAAATATGCTTTTAGCAAGCATTGAAGATGTTGGGGTTTTGATTGTGAAGTTATGTGATAGGCTGCATAATATGCTTACTCTTGATATTCTAAGAGAAGATAAGCAAAAAAGAATCAGCGAAGAAACTTTAGTTGTATATGCCCCAATAGCCCATAGACTTGGTATTTCAAGCATAAAAAATTATTTGGAAGATCTTAGTTTTAAATATCTTATGCCAGATGAGTATAAGCTTATTGACAATTATATCAACTCCAATAATCAAGAAATGCAATTAGGTTTAAATGAATTTATTTCCAAAATCGAACTTTTATTTTTGAGCAATGGCTTTAGACAAGGTAGTTTTGAAATTCAAAAACGCATTAAACATAGCTATTCTATTTATCTTAAAATGCAAAGAAAAGGCATTGGTATTGAAGAAGTTCTTGATTTGCTTGGGGTAAGAATTTTGGTTGAAAAAGTAAGTGATTGTTATTTAGCTTTGGGAATTTTACATACACATTTTAATCCCTTGGTTTCGCGTTTTAAGGATTATATAGCCTTGCCTAAACAAAATGGTTATCAAACCATACATACCACACTTTTTGATGCTAAAAGTATTATAGAAGCACAAATTCGAACTTTTGATATGCATAAAATTGCGGAATTTGGTATAGCAGCGCATTGGAAATATAAAGAAGATGGCAGTGTGGTTGCGCCTCGTCTTGATTGGCTTACAGATATTTCAATGCAAAGTATAAACAATCTTGAAAATGCAGAAGATTATAATGCTATTGAACTTTATGAATATGCTAAAGATAGTCTTTATGTTGAAGATGTCGCAGTTTATTCTCCTAAGGGAGAAATTTTCACTTTGCCTCGTGGTGCAACGGTTCTTGATTTTGCTTATGAAGTGCATACCAAAGTAGGGCTTCATGCAAAAAGTGCTTATGTAAATCGTATTAAAGTGCCTTTGTTAACCGAGCTTAAAAATGGCGATATTGTGCGAGTGGTTACTAGCAATGATAAATTTTATCGCTGTTCTTGGATAGATAGTGTTAAAACAGGAAAAGCAAAAGCAAGTATAAGGGAATTTTGTAAGCAAAAAATCAGAGAGATTAATCTAGCAAGTTCTATTAATATGTTAAGTTTTATTTTTGGAGTTGATAAAAACAGAATTGAAACTTGGATAGAAAAAGAAAATTTAGCCAGACGTATTAGACAAGTAGCAACAGATAGTGCTTATTTGAAAGATATAGTTAATGGTCTTAAAAAATACGCCAAGAAGTCATATTGGTTTGATAAATATGAGATTAAAGAACAAAAAATAGGAAATTTTACTCTATATTGTAACCATAAAATCGCTAATGTGGATTTTGATTTTTGCTGCCATCCAAAAAGAGGTGATGCTGTTTTAGCTTTTGTTAAAGGTGGTAACGCTATTGTCCATCATAAGCTTTGCGATAGAGCTGATAAAATGATAGATAATAATCAAGATATGGTATTTATAAAATGGGATTCTAACATCCCTAAATCTTATAAATTGATTTTTTCTTTGGAAAATAAAAAAGGTGTTTTAGCGGAATTTTTGGCATTTTTAGCTAAAATGCAGATAAATTTATTAACAATTAATTTATCAAGTGATTTAAATTCGGCGGTAGATTATTTTGAGATTACAATGGAAATTCCTGATAATATCAATCCAGATAGTGTCAAGGATAGGTTAAAATCTCGTTGTAAAATTTTAGATTTTACATCTTTAAATGATGCTTATAAAGAAGGTTAAAAAGGTTTATTATGGATATAAAAAAAATATTAGCAGAAGTTAAGCGTGGTTGTGCAGAGCTTATTGATGAAGAAAGAATAGAAAAATTAATTAAAAATTATTATGAAAAGGGTGAAAATTTCTTTATAAAGGCGGGGTTTGATCCTACAGCGCCTGATTTACATTTAGGTCATAGCGTGGTTTTAACAAAAATGGCTTTTTTGCAAAAACATGGAGCTATTGTGCAGTTTTTGATTGGAGATTTTACAGGACAAATTGGCGATCCAAGTGGAAAAAGTGCAACGCGTAAAAAGCTGGATAAAGAGCAAGTTTTAATCAATGCTAAAACTTATGAAACGCAGGTTTTTAAGGTTTTGGATAAAGAAAAAACACAGATTAAGTTTAATTCTACTTGGCTTAATGAACTTGGAGCTGCGGGTATAGTAGAGCTTACTTCAACTTTTAGTGTAGCTAGAATGCTTGAGCGTGACGATTTTACCAAGAGATTTAAAGAGCAAAGTCCTATTTCGATTTGCGAGTTTTTGTATCCTTTACTTCAAGGATATGATAGTGTGGCTTTAAAAAGCGATATTGAAATGGGTGGAACGGATCAAAAATTTAATCTTTTGATGGGAAGACAGCTTCAAAGAGTTTATAACATAGGAAAAGAACAAGCTGTGATTATGATGCCTTTACTCGAAGGTTTAGACGGTGTAAACAAAATGAGTAAGAGTTTAAATAATTACATTGGTGTTACAGAAAAAGCTAATGATATGTATGCTAAAATTTTAAGTATTAGTGATGAATTGATGTTTAGATATTATGAACTTTTAAGTCAAAAAAGTCTAGAAGAAATTGCGCAAATAAAAAAAGATATAGAACAAAGCAATTTACATCCTAAAAAAGCTAAAGAAAATTTAGCTTTAGAGATTACAGAGCGTTTTCACTCCAAAGAAGAGGCTAATAATGCTAAGTCTGAATTTGATAGAATTCATTCTCAAAATGCTTTGCCAAGTGATATGGCTGAGTTTGAAATACAAGGAAAAATTTGGCTTGCTAAGGCTTTGGTTGAATGTGGTTTGGAAAGTTCTACTTCTGCGGCAAGAAGAAGCATCAGTGCTAATGCAGTAAGTGTAAATTCTCAAAAAGTTAGCGACGAGCAAATGTATTTGAAACAAGGAGAATACATCTTACAAATAGGTAAAAGAAAATTTGCAAAATTAAAGGTAAAAGAATGAATTTACAACCCTTACAAATAGGAAAACATACTATAAAATATCCCATTTTTCAAGGGGGAATGGGACTAGGCATAAGCTGGGATAGATTAGCTTCTGCAGTTTCTTTAAATGGTGGACTTGGGATTATTTCTTCTGTGGGAACAGGATATTATGAAGAAAGAAAGTATGCAAGTAAAGAATTAAATGCTAAGCCTTATGGAAGTGAAAATTTTTACTCACGCAAGGGTTTGCAAGCTTTGATTAATAATGCAAGAAAAGTTTGTGGCGATGCACCTTTGGGGTGTAATATCTTATGTGCAAGTAATGATTATGCAAGAATAGCACGCGATGCTTGTGAGGTTGGTTTTAATGTGATTGTTTCAGGTGCTGGACTTCCTACAAATTTACCTGAATTTACTGCAGATTTTCCTGATGTGGCTTTAGTGCCTATCATTTCATCTGCAAAGGCTTTAAAAATTATTTGCAAAAGATGGCAAAGCCGTTACAATCGCTTGCCTGATGCAGTGGTTTTAGAAGGGCCAAAAAGTGGAGGTCATCAAGGTTTTACTTATGAGCAGTGCTTAGATCCAAATTATCAGCTAGAAAAATTAATCGCTCCTGTGGTAGAAGAGGCTAAAAATTGGGGGTCTTTTCCCGTGATTGCTGCAGGTGGAATTTGGGATAAAAAAGATATAGAAAATGCTATTTCTTTAGGGGCTAGTGGTGTTCAAATGGGAACGCGTTTCATAGGAACTTTTGAATGTGATGCGAGTGAAGAGTTTAAAAGCGTTTTGCTAGCTTCTAAAGAAGAAGATATAGAGCTTATTAAATCTCCTGTGGGCTATCCTGCTCGTGGAGTTAGAACCAATCTTTTAAATTTGGTAGATAAAAGAATGGGTCCAAAGATTAATTGTATAAGCAATTGTGTAGCGCCTTGTGGACGTGGAAAAGAGGCGACTAAAGTAGGGTATTGTATAGCAGATAGGCTTTTTGATGCGTGGTCAGGCAAAAAAGAAACAGGACTTTTCTTTACAGGTGCAAATGGATATCGTTTAGATAAGCTTATCAGTGTTAAAGAACTTATGGAAAAATTGGTTAATGGTGAATAATGGCTAAAATTTTTGTATTTTTAGTATTTGCTTTCACAACTCTTTTTGGAGCTTATGAAAATGAACTTGCAAATTTTGATAAAAATTTTATCGGTTCTAAAAGTGAAGTGCAAGTAAAATTTCACCATCAGCTCAAAAGCCTTTATATACAAAGTGTTATTCATGAAGATGAAAAAACTAAAATTGAAATTTTAAAAAGATTGATCATCAGTTCAAATACTTTAAATTTAGATGACAAGTCATATGCTAATGAGTTAAAAGAAAGTGGTATAAGTGAAGCAAGTATTAATGCTTTAAGAAAGGCTGTTATTAAAGATATTAAGGTTCAAAATATTTCTCAAGACACTGAAAAAACAACTTTTGAACCTATAAAAACAGTTCAAAAAAATGAAAAAAAATCATCTAACGAACAAATAAAAAATACAGAAAAAACAAATTCTAAAACTTCGCAAGCACCAAAGAGCAGTATCGTTTCTAAAGCAAAAAGCGATGATAAAATTTATGTTTTAAAGTCAAGTAAAACAAACCAAGGTGTAGAGTTTGAACTAAATGCAGATTTGGATAAGGATCAATTAAAAAGTTTTGCTTTAGACGAAAAAGGAAACTATCGTTTTATTAGTGATTTTGATGGGGTTTTAGAAGGGGGTAAAAAAGAGTTTAAATTTGATGACTATCGTTTAGTGATTTCACAATTTAATCCCAAAACCATACGCATAGTGGTTTATGCTAAAGAAAAAATTCCTATTGATATATCTTTTAAAGAAGAAAAAATAATTTTTTCAAAAGAAACTACTAGTCAAAAAAAGACTGAGCAAATTAGTAAAATTTCAGAGAAAAAGCAAGATCAAAAAACAGAAATTAAAACCAAAGTTTTAGAAACAAAAAAACAAGATAAAAAAACCAATAATGAAAAAGAAAATCAAAAACCTTTATATGTTTTAGATGTGGATAAAATTTCTAATGCTGTGGTGTTAAATTTAAGCGATGATTTAGATGAAAAAGAAATAGCAGTATTTGATACCAAAGATCAAAAATTCCGATATGTTGTAAGTTTTAAGGGTGTGTTAGAAGGTAATAGAAAAAGCTTTACTTTTGGACAAAATGTGATTACAGTTACTCAATACAATCCAAAAACCGTTCGTGTGGTTTTGAGTGCTCCTAAAGAATTTAAACTTTTAAAGGAGTTGGATAATAATAATCTCACTTTAGGTTTTTATATACAAACTACAAATCAAAATGCAAACAAAAAAGCAACTCAAAGTTCTAGTAAAACTTTAAATACAAATTACAAATCAGGAAAGCTTGTGGTTATCGATGCGGGGCATGGTGGAAAAGATAGCGGTGCTTTAAGTGATAAAAAAGGAAGTTTAAAAGAAAAAGATATAGTTTTAAGTACGGCTTTAAAACTTGGAAATGAACTTAAAAAACGCGGTTATAAAGTGCTTTATACTAGAAGTTCGGATAAATTTATCAATCTTCGTGATAGAACCAAATATGCCAATGATAAAAGAGCGGATTTGTTTATTTCTATACATGCTAACGCAGCACCAAATGCCACAAAAGCCAAAAGTAGCGAAGGCGTGGAAACTTTCTTTTTAAGTCCTGCAAGAAGCGAAAGAAGTAAAAAGGCAGCAGAAAAAGAAAATCAAGGGGATTTTGAAGAGATTAATTATTTCTCAAAACAAAGTATTTTAAATTTCTTAAATCGTGAAAAAATCGTTGCTTCAAATAAACTAGCCATTGATGTACAAAAAAATATACTCACTCAAACACGCAAAAAGTATAAAATTGTAGATGGCGGTGTAAGAGAAGCACCTTTTTGGGTTTTAGTAGGTGCGCAAATGCCTGCAATTTTGATTGAAATTGGCTATATTACACATCCAAATGAAGGCAAAAGAATCGCCAATAAAGCTTTTCAAGATTTATTGGTTAAGGGTATTGCCGATGGAGTTGAGAGTTATTTTTATAACAACCGATGAAAAAAGCTAAGCTAATTTTTAAGGATAATACTCCTTTTTCTTTGGATTTTGATGATTTTTATTTTAATTCCAAAGATGGCTTAAATGAAAGCAAATTTGTTTACACTCATTCTTTTGAATGGAAAAATCAAGAAAATTTTATTATCGCAGAGAGTGGTTTTGGTATAGGTTTAAATTTTTTTCTTACTTTGAAACGCCTTTTAGAAACTACCCCTTCTAAGCGTCCTAAAAAACTTTTTTATATTAGCGTAGAAGCTTTTTATATCGAAAAAGAACAATTAAGAGAAATTTATCAAAAACTAGAATTTTATGAAGAGTTTAAAGAGCTTTTAGAACAATTTTTAAAATTTTATCCTAAGGCTAAAGAAGGAATTTATCGTTTTTATTTTGAAGATTGTTTTTTAGATCTTGTTTTTGAAGATATAGCTGTTTTAAAAGAATTGGATTTTAAAGCTGATGTTTGGTATTTAGATGGATTTTCTCCAAATAAAAACTTGCAAATGTTTGATGAAAATTTAATCTTTGAAGTGGCAAGACTTTCTAAAAAAAATACACAAATTTGCACCTTTTCTTCGGCAAGTTTTTTGCAAAAAAATTTAAAAAAATATGGTTTTAGAGTAGAAAAAACCAAAGGTTTTAGAAAAAGAGAAATGATTAAAGCTTATTTGGAAAATGAGCTTGAGTTTAAAGACAAAGAAGCGTATTTTTCAAGAACATTTTCATCTTTAAAAAATAAAAAAGTAGCTATTATTGGTGCGGGTATATCAAGCGCTGTTTTAGCTTATGAACTTAGTTTAAGGGGTTTTGAGATAGATGTTTTTGAAAAATATTTAGAATTAGGCAAGGGTGCAAGTGGAAATGAAAGTGGAATTTTAAGCTCTTTAATCTTAAAACCTAAGGTAAATTTAGGGGAGTTTTCAGAGCTTTCTTTTATAGAAGCAAGCCGTTTTTATAGACAAATTTTAGATTTAGAATTTAAGGGTGTGGTGGAGTTTGCACATAATGATTTGATGCAAGAAAGATTTGACACACAAAGAGAAAATGTTTTGTTTAAAATTTCAAAAAATCAAGCTTTTTTAGAAGAGGGTGGAGTGATTTTTCCAAAAAATTTGGTTAAAAATCTTTTTGAAAAAAGTAAAGCTTGTATATATTTTAATCATGAATTTCAAGCTTATAAATTTAAAAATGAGTGTTTTACTTTAAAATTTAAAAATGATATTGTTAAAAGTGATTATGCGGTTTTGATTTATGCTATGGGTGCAGATACAAAAGATTTTGTTTTTTATGATGAGATGAAATTAAGCAAAGTAAGAGGTCAAGTTACACATCTAAAACCTTTTTTAGATACCCCATTTCCTTTATCTTCTAAGGCTTATATTTGCCCTGTAAAAGATGATTTGCAAGTAATTGGAGCAAGTTATGATAGGCTTAATGCAAGTTTAGAATCAAAAGAAGAAGATGATAAACAAAATATAGAAAATATAGCCGAATTTATAGATAAAAATACAAAATTAGAAATCATAGGTTCTAAGGTAGGCTTTAGATCTTATTCGAGTGATCGCTTTATGATAGTTGGAAATGCCTATGATGAAGTGTTTTATAAAGAAGAATATAAAGCTTTATTATGGACAAAAAACAAGGAGCAAAAACCAGCTAAAATGTCTTGTAATTTGTATTTTAATTTTGCTCATGGATCAAGGGGTTTTAGCACAAGTGTTTTAGCGGCAAGGTATTTGTGTGCATTGATAAATAATGAACCCTTGTGTTTAGAAAAAAAATACATCCACGCTATTCACCCTGCAAGATTTTTGATTCGCAAACTCAAAAAAGGCTTATGATTAAGCTTTAATTAAGAGTGATACTAATATTTGCTTATGAGAGTAAGTTTTTAACTTTATTTTAACTTTCTTTATTTTATTATTTATAGAGAATAAATTTCATGTTATAAAGGAAATATAATGATTGATTATCATCAAATAGAGTCGCGTTTATCGGCTCTTGAAAAGCTTCCTTCTTTGAAAGACAATGATAGTATTACAAAAGCATTAGAAAAGTCAGGTTTTTCTAGAAGGGATTTTATGAAATGGGCAGGTGCTATGACGGCATTTTTGGCTTTGCCAGCGAGTTTTACTCCTATGGTGGCAAAAGCTGCTGAGCTTGCTGATAGGCTTCCTGTTGTGTGGCTTCATATGGCTGAGTGTACAGGCTGTAGTGAGAGTTTGTTAAGAAGTGATACTCCAACGATTGATAGTTTGATTTTTGATTATATTTCTTTAGAATATCACGAAACAGTGATGGCTGCAGCAGGTTGGCAAGCTGAAGAAAATTTAGAAAGTGCCATTCAAAAGCATAAAAATAAATACATTTTAATGGTTGAAGGTGGTATCCCTATGGATGATACGGAGCATTTTTTAACCATAGGTGCACATGGAAAAACAGGCTATGAGCTTTCAAAAATGGCAAGTGAAAATGCTTTGGCGATTTTTGCTATAGGAACCTGTTCTAGCTTTGGAGGAATTCAAGCCGCAAGACCAAATCCTAGCAACGCGCAGCCTTTAAGCAAAGTAACAAGTAAAACTGTGATCAATGTTCCAGGCTGTCCTCCAAGTGAAAAAAATATAGTGGGTAATGTACTTCATTATTTATTATTTGGTGAGTTACCAGCACTTGATGTGTATAATAGACCAAAATGGGCTTATGGTTTAAGAATTCATGATCTTTGTGAAAGACGCGGACATTTTGATGCGGGTGAATTTGTACATGCTTTTGGAGATGAAGGAGCAAAACAAGGTTTTTGTCTTTATAAAGTAGGTTGTAAAGGACCTTATACTTTTAATAACTGCTCAAGAGAGAGATTTAACCAGCACACTTCTTGGCCTATTCAAGCAGGGCATGGTTGTATAGGTTGTTCTGAGCCTAATTTTTGGGATACTATGGGACCTTTTGAAGAGCCTATGGCTAGTCGTAAATTTGATACTGTTTTTGGTTTGGGTGCGGATAGTGTTTCAGATAAAATCGGTATAGGTGTGCTTACACTCACAGGCGTTGCTATAGCAGCACACGCAGTTATATCTTCCAAGCAAAAAGATAAGGAATAAAAATGAGTCAAAAAATAATCGTAGATCCTATTACAAGAATTGAAGGGCATTTAAGAGTTGAAGTTGTTGTTGATGATAACAATGTGGTAAAAGAAGCTTATGCGGGCTCTACTTTGTGGCGTGGTATTGAAACCATAGTAAAAGGGCGTGATCCAAGAGATGCGGGTTTTATGACGCAAAGAATTTGCGGAGTTTGTACTTTTTCACATTATAAAGCAGGTATAGTTGCTGTTGAAAATGCTTTAGGTATTACTCCGCCTTTAAATGCGCTTTTAACAAGAACTTTAATGAATGCGGCTTTATTTTTACACGATCATATTGTGCATTTTTATCAACTTCATGGGCTTGATTGGGCTGATGTGGTAAGTGCTTTAAGTGCTGATGTTAAAAAAGCAAGCGATGAAGCTTTTAAATACACTTCAAATCCTTATGCAACAGGTGCGGATAAACTTCTTGAAGTGCAACAAAGACTTAAAACTTTTGTAGATAAAGGAAATTTAGGACCTTTTGCTAATGCGTACTATGGTCATCCAACTTATCGTTTAAGTCCTGAGCAAAATTTAATCGTTCTTTCTCACTATCTAGAATGTTTAAGAATTCAAAGAATCATTGCTCAATGTATGGCGATTTTTGGAGCTAAAAATCCACATCCACAAAGCTTAACCGTTGGTGGTGTAACTTGCGTTATGGATTTACTCGATCCTGCAAGAATGGGTGAATATATGGTTAAATTCCAAGAAGTGCAAGACTTTGTTAATCGTGCGTATTATCCTGATCTTGTGATGGTAGGAAAAGCTTATGCACATGAAGCAAGTGTTTTAAATGATATAGGGGTAAATAATCTTTATACCTTTAAAGAATTCCAAATCGGAAGAGATGAATGGCTTTTTGAAAGTGGTATTATCAAAAATGGAGATTTAAGCAAGGTTTATGAAGTAGAAGAAGATAAGATTACTGAAGAGGCAACTCATTCTTGGTATGCAGACAATGAACCTTTACATCCTTATGACGGCAAAACAAATCCAAATTATACAGGACTTGTAGATGGGGAAAGCGTAGATCATCATGGAAATAATGTTCATTCTAAAGTGTTTGATACTAAGGGTAAATATAGTTGGATTAAAGCTCCACGCTATGAAGGAAACCCTATGCAAGTAGGACCTTTAGCAAATATCGTTGTAAATTATGCTAAAGGTAATCAAAATGTTGTTCCTGTAGTAGATGAGTTCTTAAAAGAAACAGGACTTCCTTTAAATGCTGTATTTAGTACACTTGGAAGAACAGCTGCTCGTTGTATTGAAGCAAAAATCGTTGCAAATAATGCTTTAAAAGCGTTTAATAATTTAGTTGAAAATTTAAAAGTAGACCAGAGTACTTGTGCTCCTTATGTGATCGATAATTCTAAAGAATACAAAGGACGCTATATGGGGCATGTGCCACGCGGAACATTAAGCCATTGGTGTAGAATTAAAAATGGTGTTATTGAAAATTGGCAAGCTGTGGTGCCTTCTACTTGGAATGCAAGTCCAAAAGACGCAAATGGCGTAGGTGGAAGTTATGAGCAATGTTTGATAGGACTTAAAATCGCTGATGTAAAACAACCACTTGAAATCATTAGAAAAATTCACTCTTATGATCCTTGTATTGCTTGTGCGGTGCATGTAATGGATACTAAGGGCAATAATCTAAGTGAATATAAAGTGAATGTCAATTTATAAGGAGGCTTTCATGCAAAACAAAGAAGAAAAATTGCAAAGAAAAGCTGAATATGAATTTAGCATAGGTTTGCGTTTAACGCACTGGGTAAGAGCTATTGCTATAGTGATTCTTATTGGCACAGGGTATTATCTTTCCTATGTGTTCCAAAGCCCTATTAGTAACGGTGAACCCGTAAATTTTATGCAAGCAAAATACCGCTTAGTACATCAAGCGGTGGGTTTTGTTTTAATCGCTTGTATTATTTTTAAAGTATATTTGTTTTTCTGCGATAAGGTAAGCGCAAAAGAACGCAGAAGTGTATGGGATATTTTTAATATCAAATTATGGATAGAACAAGTAAAATTTTACATTTTCTTAGGAAAACATCCGCATTTAAAAGGGGTTTATAATCCTTTGCAATTTGTAACTTATTTTTTCTTTTATCTTGTGATATTAGGTATCATTCTTACAGGGCTTATTCTTTATACTCATACTTACCATGAGGGCTTAGGTGGGCTTTTATATCATATTTTAAGACCGCTTGAAGCTGCAATGGGCGGTTTGGCCGATGTAAGAACTTATCATAGAATTTTGATGTGGGTAATTATGATTTTTGTGCCAGTACATATTTACATGGCGATTTTTAACGCAGTAAAAGGTAAAGATGGTGCTATGGATGCTATTATTAGCGGATATAAATTTGTAAAAGAAGAAAAGCATTGAAATTCTTAGTCCTTGGAATAGGTAATATCATGTTTGCGGATGAAGGCTTAGGCGTTCATCTTTGCAAACAACTTGAAAAAAACTACAAATTCACTCATTCTGAATTTACTTTAGATTTTGTTGATGGTGGAACTTTGGCTTTGCAGCTTAGCTATATCATCGCTCGATACGATAGACTTATCGTTTTAGACTGTATAGAAGCGCAAGGTGCGAGTATAGGAGATGTATTTTTCTTTCCTTATGATGCTATGCCTAATAAAATTAGCTGGAGTGGAAGTGCCCATGAAATAGAAATGCTTCAAACCTTACAATACATGGAACTTGCAGGAGATTTGCCTAAAACACACATCTTAGCTTGTGTGCCAAAGCGTATTGAAGCGATGAGTTTTAAGCTTTCAGATGAGCTTATACAAGGAGCTAAAATCATGGAAAAAACTTTACTTGATTTTTTAAGCAAGGAAGGTTTTGCTTATGAAAAGATTGCGGATTTTTCTTTGCAAGAATTAGCCGATATTTCTTATAAAAATTACTAAATTTTTGTTCTAAAATTCATAGCTTTATTTAAAGAGATTAAATCCACATTTTCTAAATTTATACCACTTGGAATTCCTTGAGCGATTTTACTAAAAGTTAGGTTTAAGCCTTTAAATTTATCCTCTATAAAAAAGATGGTTGCATCAGAATTAATACTATGTGTCAATGCAAAAATGAGCTCAGAGATATTTAGCTTAAGTATGATTTGCTTTAGTTTTTCAAGTTTTTCTTCATTTAACTCATCTAAAACAAAATATAGCCCATTGTAACTTTGACTCTCTTCGAGTGTTAGTATATCTTTTGGGCTTTCAACTATACATAAAATGTTTTTATTTCTTTCTTCATCGCTACAAATTTCGCAAAGCTCATTTTCGCTTAAAGCACCGCATTGCTCACAAGGTTTTATAAAGCGGATAGCATTTTCTATATTGTGTGCGAGTTTCATACCATCGATTTGATTATTTATGCAAAGGTGATAAGCAAGCCTTATGGCGGTTTTTTTTCCTATGGTAGGTAAATTTGCAAAACTTTCAACAAGTTCATTGAATTTTTCCAGGCCTTTTACCATTATTTTTCTTTATCTCCAAAGAAAATTTTAAAGCAATGCTTTCCATCATCATAAAAATAAATCAAATCAAAATTATGCAGTTTACATACCTCTGAAACTATATAAAGTCCTAGTCCCATACCTTTGACTTGATTGTGTTTTTCTCTTGTAAAAGCTTCAAGATAATGCTCTATAGGCTCTGCTAAAGGTTTGCCTGGATTTTTAATGGTAAAACATTCTTTACAACAAAAAAGCTCACAAGTGCCATTGTCTGAGTATTTTAAGGCATTATCGATAAGATTTTTTAAAATTACAGAGAAAATTTCCATATCAACATTGATTAAAGCGTCATATCTTATATCGACTTTTACAACTTTATTAAAATCATCTATCATAAGGTGTTCTTTAGCTTCTTCAAGTATAGCGCTAAAACGACTAGGTTTAAAGTGTAAGTTGTAGTTTTTTGAAAATAAATTTTCGATTTTGGCAAATTCATTGATCAAAGAATCCATGCGTAAAAATATAGCGATAAGTCTTTCTTTTTGTCTGTCTTCTTTGATCATTTCAGAAATGATTCTCCCTTTTCCTATAGGGGTTTTTAACTCATGCATGATTGTTCTTAGGAAAAGTTGTCTTGATTGGATTAATTCTTGGTTTTTCTTGAAAGCTTTTTGAAATTCAAAGGCGATCTTGCCTACTTCATCTTCTTGATAGTCTAGAAAATCAGGTTGTTCCCCATTTGCAACTTCGGCAACTTGTCTTCTTAATTTTTTTAAAGGTTCTAAGGATTTTAATACAGAAAAATACATAAAAACAACCAACAAAGAAAAAGAGAAAAATCCTATCAATAAAAGATTATAAACCCTATCACTAGTATTTTCTTCATACAAGCCATCAAAATCTTTACATTGAACATCAAAATAAAGATTGCTATGATATTTTAAAGAAGAAAGAGTACAAAGCTCTCCGCCTGCTTTAAAAAGTGATTGTCCATTATTTCTTATAGCTTTTACAAGATTGGGATTTTGTATAGCGTTAAAACCGCTGTTTCCAAGATAAGCTCCTATTTCAACACCTGAAGTGTTTTCATAGGAGATGAGTAAATTTTTTATAAGATTTTCTTGTTTTAAACTTTCTTCTTCATTATAGGCATTCCCTTCTATTTTTAAAAGAACGATAAAAAGCACACAAACCAAGAAAAAAGTAACAATAAATAAAATAATCAGTTTGGTATGAATAGAATAATTTTTTGTCATCCTATCAGTTTATATCCTATACCTCTAACAGAAAAAATATGTTTTGGAGATTTTGAACTATCTCCTATTTTTACCCTTAAGCGACCGATGATAACATCAAGGCTTTTAGAATCTTTATCTTTTAGATTTTTACAGCGACTTACAAGCTGTTCTCTTGAAACACTATATCCGTGTTGTTGGATAAGGTATTCTAAAATTTCAAATTCAGCAGGAGTAAGTGTTAAAACCTTATCTTCATAGGTGATCTCATGTCTTCTTTCATCAATTTTGAAAGCAGAGTTAATATTTTCATTATTAGTGTGTTCAACTCTTTTTGTGCGACGAATAAGACTCATAATCCTTGCATACATTTCTTTTGGATCGTAAGGCTTTGGTAGATAATCATCAGCACCGATTTGAAGCCCCACAACTTTATCGCTTAAGTCACCTCTAGCCGATGAGATGATAATAGGAATATTGCTTTTTTGTCGGATTTCTCTACAAACTTCAAGACCATCAATTCCAGGTAAAGTTAAATCTAAAATCAGACAATCATAGCCTTGAATACCCACATTTAAAGCACTTTTAGGATTTTCAAAATTTGTGATTTTAATATTAAATTGCGCTAAATATTCAGATAATAATTGTGCAAAGTCAGGATCATCTTCTATCATCAACACATTAATCATTCTAGTGTCCTTGTAAATTTTTATGTAGTCTTTAAAATCTTTACATAATTTTATTTAAAATTTGATAAATTATTGATTTTATTTTTGCTAAAATTATATTTTTGAATTTTTAAAATTAAAATTCTAGTAAAATTTTAAATTTTTTAAAGGAATAATGTGGAAATAAGTTATTATGAAATTCTTGAAATCACGCAAAATGCTGATAAAGAAACCATAAAAAAAGCCTATAGAAAAATGGCTTTAAAATATCATCCTGATAGAAACCAAGGTGATAAAGAAGCAGAAGATAAATTCAAGCTTGTTAATGAAGCCTATGAAGTTTTAAGCAATGATGAAAAGCGAGCTATTTATGATAGATACGGAAAAGATGCTTTAAAAGGCGGTGGATTTGGTTCTAGTAGCTCAGGTTTTGGTGGTTTTGAGGATTTAGGAGATATATTTTCTAGTTTTTTTGGAGAAGGCTTTGGCTCATCGCGTCGTAGAAAAAGTTCAAATGATGAGAAAATCCCTTCAGATTTTATCGTTAATTTAAAATTAAGTTTTAAAGAAGCGGTTTTTGGTTGTAAGAAAAATATAGACTTTACTTATAAATGCTCTTGTAAAACTTGTAATGGAACAGGGGCTAAAGATGGAAAGCTTCAAACTTGTCCAAAGTGTCAAGGTAGAGGACAGGTTGGGGTTTCTCAAGGTTTTATCACTTTTGCACAAACTTGCCCTGATTGTCAAGGAATTGGAGAAAAAGCTAGTGAAAAATGTAGTGATTGTAAAGGTTTGGGTTATAATGAAAGCAAAAATAGTGTCGAGCTTAATATCCCAGAAGGTGTAGATACAGGTATGAAGCTTCGTGTCAATGCTAAAGGTAATATCTTAAAAAATGGTACTAGAGGGGATATGTATGTTAAGATCATCGCCGCTGAAGATGATACTTTTATCAGAGATGATGATGATATATATATAGAATTTCCAGTGTTTTTTACTCAAGCTATCTTAGGAGAGAGTATAAAAGTACCCACCATACGCGGTGAAGCGACCTTAAATTTACCAAAGGGTGCTAAAGATGGACAAAGATTTGTTCTTGAAAAAGAAGGGGTAAAAGATGTTCATAGTTCTCGCATAGGAAATCAAATCGTTCAAATTTCTATCAAATTTCCAACTTCTTTAAACGATGAACAAAAAGAACTTTTAGAAAAACTAAGTGAAAGTTTTGGTATCAAAGATGGTATGCATCAAGAGCAAAAAGGACTTTTTGAAAAAATCGCTAATTGGTTTAAGTCTTAATTTTCCTAAAGCGTTTTAGCTTGGGAAAATCTTTTTATATAAATTTAAGTTTTAAAAATCAGGCATAAAAAAAGGCGGAGCAAAACCCCGCCTTGAAGTTAGACTTAAAAGCTTCTTAGAATTTGTAAAGAGCTTGAAGTCTTACAGCATCATGATGAGTGCTTTCAGGATCTGTATCAACATTTACATAAGAGTAGAATGCTGAGAAGTTAAGTTTTGGAGAGTATTTGTAATCTACTCTTGCAACAGCTTCAAGTTTTTTACCACCTTGACCAATTATATTTGTTTTTGTTCCACCGTATACAAAGTCAGCACCAACGCGAACTGTTTCATTAAAAGTATATCCAGCAGTTACATAACCAAAGATATTTCTACCAATATCGCCATTTAAATTAGAACCATTAGTATAGAAAATTTCTTCACCTGCAAGCAAAGAGCCAAGATTACCTTGATCTTCAATTGTGGTTAAAGTAACTTTATCTTTTTTACCATAGTATAAACCACCAAGACTTGCATCCCAACCATTTACCTCAACAGTGCCTCTTAAAGCAAAGAAATTACCATTTGCTGCATCTAATCTATCTTTAAGTTTATTATCTACAGAATTTCCTAGGTAAGCACCTTCGATAGTCCAGTTAATTCCATCAAAGATAGTTGTGCTATAAGCTGCATCTAAAGCATATAAGAATGCATTATCACTCATATAAGCTAACCATAATTGTGGGTTGAATTGTCCACCAGCGATATCATAAGAGCCGATAGCTGCAGCACCATAAATATTTTTGCTCCAATCTAAAGCACCACTTACATCACTATCACCTTTAGGATTTCCACGATTAAATTGAACTCCTGTAATTTTTTGATTATTATCTTGAGTAATTGTTACAGTAGTATCTGAAGCTTCATTGAAACTATCCATTGCAAAAGCAGCTAGAGTTAAACCATCGATGCTGTTGTTTACTACTTTAACACCTGTTCCAACTAAACCATCGATACCATTGTCAGTCCAGATAGTGTTTAGTTGTTGTTTACCAGCGATTACGCTTGTAGCAACATCTTCATTTGTATAAGTTAAATATAATTGACGAACTGTTAAAGTATCGCTTGTGTTACTGATGCTATCTGTGCCATAACCACCATCTTGTGAGTTGTAGTCAAATTGAACGAAAGCTTTAAAGTTGTCTGATATAGCACCGCTGAAGTTAACTTGTGCTCTGTATTTATGATCTTGTTTTCCAGAAATACCAGAACCAAAATTTGCATTGCTCCATGGATTGCTACTTTCATATCTGTATCTTAATACTCCAGATACATCGATATCTTTGATCGCTTCTTCAAGTGGAGTAGCGTTAGCTGCTGAAAAAGCACCTGCAGCAAGAGCTGCAACTAAACTAATTTTAACTAGTTTCATGAGAATTCTCCTTGTCAAAAATTAATAAAACATCGTAATTGTAGCACATAAATTTGGAGTTTTTTCTTAAGAAGCACTTAAAATAGTAAAAATTTTAAATCCGAAGGATAAAAACATCTAAAGAAAAGCCTAGCTAAAGGGATTTAAGCTAGGCGTGTAATTTTAAGGAGTTTTTCTTATGAATGTTTTTCGGTTCGTTTAGAAGTATAAGCCTAAAAAGTAAACAAGAAGTAATATATAGTTGTTTTAAATTATTTTGATAAAAAAACAAGTAAATTTTTACAAGCTAGGGATAAAATTTTATAAGTTTCATCAAAATTCCCACTATACCAAGGATCAGGGACTTCATCGTAGTTTAGACTAGGGCTAAAATCAGTGATTTTTAAAACTTTGTTTTGGGTGTTGGTGAAGTTTTTTAAAACATTTTTGAAGTTAGAATTGTCCATGGTGATTAAAAAATCGCTTTCATCGCAAAGCTTTTGAGTGAGTTTTTTGCTTGTGAAGTTTTTGTGTTCTATGTTAAGTTGAGTAAGCTTGTTTTTGGTGCCATAGTGCATACCTTCTCCATCGTGTTCTCCTGAAGTTCCAGCACTACTTATAAAAAATTCTTTTTCTAAATTTGCTTTTTTGATAAGATCTTTCATGATAAATTCTGCCATAGGCGAACGGCATATATTGCCTAAACATATAAAGAGTATTTTTTTCATTTTTATCCTTGAGTTTTAATTAAAAATTATAAAAAATATCATACAATAAATCCATGGAAAATTTCAATAGAACTTTGCTTGTGTGTTGGTTTGGTGTTTTTACCACAAGTATGGGGCTTAGTCAAATCGCTCCGATTTTGCCTTTTTATATCAAAGAACTAGGACATGTTGATACGAGTGAGATAGCGTTTTATTCAGGACTTGCTTTTGGGATCACTCCGCTTTTTATGGCTGTTTTTTCACCTTTGTGGGCTTTTTTGGGTGCAAAGTATGGTTATAAAAATATGCTTCTTCGTGCAAGTTTTGGGATGTCGGTTTTAACTTTATGGCTTAGCTTTGCTCATAGTGCTTTAGAAGTAGTTTTTGTGCGGGGTTTAACAGGGATAATTTCGGGTTTTACTTCTGCTGTTGTGTTTATCGCTGTGATAGCACCTAAAGAAAAAGTCGCTTATGCTTTAGGAACTCTTTCTACGGCTTCTATAAGTGGAAGTTTGCTTGGGCCTTTGTTTGGTGGCTTTGTGGCTGAATTTTTTAGTATTAGTACGGTTTTTGATATGGTGGCTTTTTTGATCGCTTGTTCTTTTGTGACGATTTATTTTTTCATCCATGAGAGAAAAATTCAAAAAGAGGCGAAGAAAAATACTCAAAAAGTGAAAGAAAACAAAACCCTTATTATCGTTCTTTTTATCACTACTTTTGTGATACAATTTGGTACTTTTGGAGTGATGCCGATTTTAAGTATCTATGTTGAGCAAATTCATCAAGGTGGAAATTTGGCTCTTTGGGCGGGTATAGTAGTGGCTGCAAGTGGGATTAGCAATCTTTTTTTCGCACCAAAACTTGGAAAAATCGCCGATAAGATAGGGCCTAGTAAGATTATTTTTGGAGCTTTGATATTTTGTGGAATTTGCTTTTATTTGCAGGCTGTAGTAAGTAATGTTTATACGCTTATTTTCGTGCGTTTACTTATAGGTGTAGGACTTGGAGGGCTTTTGCCTTGTGTGAATGCCTTGCTTAAAAAAAGTGTGAGTGCTAAAAATTTAAGTGTGATTTTTGGTTTTAATCAAACTTGTCAATTTTTGGGAAATTTTTGTGGAGCTTTTGGCGGAGGGATTATGGCTTCACATTTTAGCGTGGAATTTGTTTTTACTTTTGTGTGTTTGATTTTTATCATTAATGCTTTTATTTTCTTAGCGTTTGAGAAAAAATATATCTTTTCAAATCAAGGTTTATAAATTTAGAAAGGTTTAAAATGGAAATGATTTTATTTGTTTTAGTGATGATTTTACTTGTACTTTTGTTTGTAGTGCTTTTTAGGCAGTATAAAAGCCCTAAAATAGAAGAAAAAAGCACGCAAAGTTTTAGCGATATCATGCAGCTTAAATCCATAGGAGAATTAAGTGTTTTTCAAGTTTTTAGTAAAGAGATTGTCACTAAAAAAGATAGCGCTTTTAATGGAATTTGGAAAAATCTTTTAGGATGGTCTTTGAGTGAAAGACAGATTGCTTTGATTTTTGAATTTGAGATCACTTTCTTGTATGATTTAAGGGATAAAAACTTTGATATTTTGCCTTTAGGGGACGATGCTTATAAGATCATCATGCCAGAGTGTAGATACAAACACAGCATCATAGATATGAAATTTTATGATGAAAAAAATGCTAAATTTTTACCTTTTTTACTGCCTGATTCTATCAATAGTACGGGGATTAGTTTTAGCGAAAGTGATAAAAACAAACTCATAAAAGAAGCCAAAGATGAGGTTAAAGACTTGTCTTTAAATCTTATCCAAAATTTAGAAAGCAAAATTCATAAAAGTGCTAAGGATACTTTAGAAGCTATTGCTAAAGGTTTTGGAGCTAAGAGAGTGGAATTTGAATTCAAGGATAACACGCAAAAGCTAGATATTAACTAGCTTTTTTCTTGTTTTACTTTTTTTTTGGGGGGGGGTAATGCTTAGTTTGTTATTTTGTAAATTTTTTGATTATTTCATAGTTTTGCAAAAGCTGTTCAAAAGAAAAATTTAAATTTGCAGGAGAAGTTGAGGGTAGGGCTATGGCTTTTAAGCGAGGGTGGAATTTAATAAAAAATTTATAAGCACTTTGTCCAGTAGTAAAAATGGCTTGGATTTTGGTTTGAGAAAGGATCGGGCTTAAATCATTGGCTTTTGCATAACTTATAGTTTTATCATCTGAATTTTTTATCTTGCAACTTTGAAGTACATCCCAAAGAGCGATATGTTTTTTTCTTAAAAAGGCTTGTTGTTCTGTGATATTTTCTAATCTTACATCAAAAAGTGTTTCTAGTATAGGCCAAAAACGATTTCTTGGGTGTTGATAATAAAAGCCATCTTGTCTTGATTTTACCGAAGGAAAAGATCCTAAAATTAAGATTTTAGAATCTTTGTCAAAAAAAGGCTCAAAAGGATGAGTTAGAAATTCACTCACTCACACAAATCCACAGAAATTTTTCCGTTTTTAATTTCGCTGATTTTAACTTTTAAGCTTTGGTTTTCGCTTAAATTAAGATGCTTGCTTTTTGAACTATGCAATAAACCATCAACACCATTTTTAAGTTCCACAAAGGCTCCAAAAGGAGCGATTTTTTTAACAATACCTTGAAATTCTTGCCCAAGTTCAAAGCCTGATATATCTTTGTCTTTAGAGCCTTTTTTAGTTCCTTTTTGAGAGCTTGTGATGTTTATGATGTAGTCTTTTGCGGCTTTGATTTGCTCATTTTGACTACCTGCTATTTTTACTTCACCTTTTTCGCGATCTAAGTCTATAGAAACGCCAAATTTTTCTACGATTTCTTTGATGGTTTTTCCGGCTTGTCCTATAATATCAACGATTTTTGAAGGATCAACGCTAAAAAGCTCAAGTTTAGGTAAAACTTCTTCATTGACTATGATTTCTTTGGCGGCTTCTTCCATGATATTTAGAATGTGAATTCTTCCTTCTTTGGCTTGGTATAAAGCTTGTTTTAGTGTTTCTTGATCGATTCCACCTAGTTTTATATCCATTTGAAGAGCAGTAACGCCGTCTTTGCTTCCTGCTACTTTAAAGTCCATATCCCCATCATGATCTTCAAGTCCCATGATATCTGTTAAAACAGCATACTTGTTATCTTCAAAGATAAGCCCCATGGCTACTCCTGCAACAAGTTTTAAGCTTGGCACTCCTGCTGCTTTTAAGGCTAAAGATCCGCCACAAACCGTTGCCATAGAACTTGAGCCATTGCTTTCTAAAATTTCACTGACTAAGCGGATTACATAAGGATAGTTTTCATCCACACTTGGATAAAGTGCTCTTTTGGCTAAATTTCCATGTCCTAGTTCTCTTCTTCCTGGAGCTTTGATAGGACTTGCTTCGCCTACTGAAAAACCTGGAAAATTATAATTTACCATAAAGCGTTCGCTTATAGGATTTTTTTCTGTAAGCAAGTCTATCATTTGAGCATCGTTTTCTCCGCCTAAGGTTGCAACCACTAGGGCTTGAGTTTGTCCACGAGTGAAAAGACAAGAACCATGAGCGTTTGGCAAGATATTGGTTTCTATACTAATAGGACGCACTTCGTTTAAACTTCTACCATCAGCTCTTTTGCCTTCATTTAAAATTTGCCCACGAATAAGTTTGCGTTTGACTTTAGCTAAGGTATTTAAGACACTTTCTTCGCTCCACTCTTTAGCGATTTCAAGATTTGAAATTTCTTTAGCGATTTTATTTAGTTCGCTTGCTCTTTCGCTTTTTGCCATTTGGTTGATGGCTTCTTTGATTTGTTTTTGGAAATTATTTTCTATAAAAGCTAAAATTTCAGGATATTCAATCTCATTTTTTAGTTCGATTTGAGAATTTTTTTTGTGTTTGCTAAAGGCTTCTTCATAAGCATTTGAACCATTTAATATAGCTTTTTGAGCTAAATTTAGAGCTTCTAAAATTTCATCTTCGCTAAGTTCATTCATATTTTGTGAAGTGGTTTGAGTTAAAACATCAGCATAAGGAGCTTCGATAAAGATTTCATTTTCTTTTTGATCAGGTAAGGCTCTCATTTCTATCATCAAAAGCTCATCTTTTACACCTGCTACATAGAGATCTAGGGTGCTATTTTGAAGCTCTTCATTGTTTGGATTAAGTATGAAATTTCCATCTATCTTTCCTATACGCACACCACATACTGGAGCTTTCATAGGTATATCACTAAGATAAAGTGCCACGCTTGCGGCATTTAAGCTCATTACTTGCAAATCTACTTTAGGATCAGCTGAGAGAACCATCACAACGATTTGAGTCGGATAAGCATAGCCTTTTGGAAAAAGAGGGCGTAAGCTTCTATCAATAATGCGTGCTGTTAAGGTTTCTGCATCGCTTGGCTTGGTTTCTCTTTTGACATAACCACCAGGGATTTTTCCTGCAGCATAAGCCTTTTCGATGTATTGGACGGTTAGAGGTAAAAAATCTTCTTCAACTTGTTTTTCTTCTCTTGCAACTGTAGCTAGAACAACGCTTTTGCCTTGTCTCATTAAAACAGCACCGGCAGCTTGTTTGGCGACTTTGTCTATATTAAATATTTCTGTATTTTTGTTAATTTCTATGCTGTATTGCATTATTTTTCCTTTTTTACCAGATAATAAATTCGTAAAATTTTTTAAAATATTTAGCAAATTTCATCCTTTTTAAATTTTGTTTTCACTTTCTGCTAAAGAGAAATCGTATTTTACTCCTCCTAAAGGATAGAAGTTGAAAATAAAATAAACTCCGCTTTGATTTTTAGCTGTGATACCACCACTTGTGAGTTGTGGATCGATTCTTTCTCTATACATTAAAGAATAGTTCCAACATTTTCTTTGGTAGGTATAGCCAAGTTCCCACATGTTTGCATGAGCTCTTTGAGTATCAAACCAAATTCCACCAAATAAATTGTAATTAGGTGTGGCAATATAATTTGCTCTTGTGCCAATAAAGCTATATTTTCCATACTCATCGTTTTGATAAGCATGAGAAAACATCCAATTAAATTTTGAATTTGTATTGACTTCTATTTGGCTGATGACATTGGTAAAGCGACTTTGTTCATAAGAGTAAAGCACTTCGCTGTTGAGATTGATATTTTCATTAAAATAATAAGTTAAAAGATTTTCAAGTTCATAGAATTCATTTTGTTTATTGAGATAGTCAAGTGAAATTCTGTGTTTGAGTTTTTTTTGTCCTTCGTTGTTATAGAAATATTGCACAGCATAAAGACTTGTATGTTCGTTTTCTTTGTCGTATTCTTCAAGATAATCTTGCGTGATTTTACCTGATTTTGCTCCTGGTAAAATGTAATTCACCCCTAAATTTAAAGTATGAAAGAAATTTTCATAAGCTTTTGAAAGATCGGTGTAGAGATTAAAATCATGAGTGTTTCTGAAATAATGCTCATGGTTTCTTTCGGGATCGTTGCTATAATTTACAAAAGAAGCATAAAATCTTTCTGTAAAAGTAAAGTGTAAAAAGTCTCCAAAAAAAGCGTTGTGATACGAGATAGGCAAGTCTAAATTTAGCTCATTTGCATAAGAACCAGCAGGTCGGTAAAAATTATGAAATGAAGCATCAAATGAATAACGCAAGCGTTCATCAAAAAGGTTATTTAAAAATCTATGATATTGAAAGCTTGGATATTCTTGTAAGGTTGTATTGTTGCTAAGTTTAGATGTGTCGATATAATATCTTGCATAAGCTCCGTAAAAATTGTTTTCATCAGCTAAAAAATAATTGATTTTGGAGGTTACAAGCGAGTTAAGATCTCGATAATCCCTACTTCCTAAATTTAAATAATCCACATCGTTGAGATAGGTTGCATCTATCCATAGGCCTTCTTGAAAATTATCACTGAGTAAAGATTTGATTAAATCATCTCTTGAGTATTTTAGTTCTATTCCATAGTGGGTTTGATTTTTTAAATTTTCATCGTGAAAATAGGAGCTATTTTCCCTAAAAGCACCAAAATTTAATTCTCCTGTTGAATATGGAGAATCAAGAAATCTTAAAGTAGAATAAAGTCCAAAACCACGGTTTGTTCGAATTTGTGGATTAAGTTCTAAATCCCAATTTTCTTGAGTGGCTATATAAATAGGTTGTTCATAGTATAAGCCTTCGCTACTTTTTAAAACGATTTTTGGGATTAAAAGCCCGCTTTGTCTATGAGTATCAGCGCTAAATCCAAAATAAGGTAGATAAAAAACTGGGGTATTTTTAACATATAATCTTGCATTGTAAAGATGAACAAAATTGGTTTCCCGGTTAAGCCAGCCTTTTGAAAAACGAATTTCCCAATCAGGATCTTCAACATTGCAGCTTGAAACTGCTGAAACTTTGCTTTCAAAGACTTTATCATTTAGATGACTTGTTTTGCTTTGAAACCATACTTCAAGATTGTTATTGGAAAAGAAAAAATTACTAAAATCGGCTTGATTGGAATTTAGGTTGATTTTAGCATAATCAGAATGTGATCTTTCGTTTTGTCCCCTTAGGATGTTAACATCGCCAAAAAGCTCAACATCTCCGGTTTTTTCATTGTAAATTGCTTTATTAGCAGTGATGAAATAAAAATCAGAAAAAATAATAACATCATTGTTTGCAGTAAGAATATCACCTTCTTTTTTTACATCAAGAGCGTAAATATCAACTTGTGCTGCATTTAAAGCTATACTAGTTCCTAGCAATAGGGAAAATTTACGCCACATCGACTACTATTGTCCTTGCTAGATAATCCTCCCAAGCTTTGCGTAAATCATTGCTTAAAGCCCAAGCAAATCCAAGCATAAACGCCATAGCACTAACTTGTCTTACGGCAGACCTGATGCAACTTTGAATGAGATTGGGTTTATCAAGAAGATTTTCATCCAAGATGATAATTTTGCATAATATTTTTCCCAAACTTGCCCCATAAAGATAAGTAAAAATTGCTTGATAACTAAAATGAAGCAAGATGAAGCCAAGGTAAAAATTTCCTACAATTTGAGTTGTTTCAAATAAATCTTTTGCTTGGATTAGACGATCATAAAAAATGATAAACACAATCAAAGAAATAACCATATCATCGATTAAAAAAGCTAGAACTCTTTTTCCAAAACTTGCTATTTTTAGATTTTCACGCTCTAAGCGGTCTTGTAAATTTTCTTTCATTTCAGAACCTGATGAGCGATGTCTTTTCTGTATTGTTTTCCTTTGAAATTTACATTATCACAAAGTTTATAAGCATTTTTTTGCGCTTCTTCTATACTTTTTCCTGTGCCAACGCAAACTAAAACTCTTCCACCATCAGCCATTAATTTGCCATCTTCTAGGCTTACTCCAGCATAAGAAATATGAGAGTTTTCAGGAATGTTATTTACGGTAATTTCACTTTTTGGTGAACTTTTGTAAGGATAATTTTCACTTGCGCATACAACCCCTACTGCAAATTCTTTTTTGATTTTGATTTTTGAGTGTCTTAAGCGTCTTTGAGTAGCAGCTAAAATAAGCTCTAAAGGATCTTCGATTAAAGGCATT
Organism: Campylobacter sp. BCW_6461; assembly: GCF_001762735.1. Lineage (NCBI taxonomy): Bacteria > Pseudomonadati > Campylobacterota > Epsilonproteobacteria > Campylobacterales > Campylobacteraceae > Campylobacter > Campylobacter sp. BCW_6461. The sequence continues at coordinate 75,508 of NZ_MJXJ01000028.1, forward strand.
AAAACTTCACATTCAGGATCGCCAAAGCGAACGTTAAATTCTAATACGTAAGGTTTATTTCCAACGATCATAGCACCTATAAATAAAACACCACAAAATTCCGCTCCTTCTTTTTTCATACCTGCTAAAGTTGGTAAAATAATATCTTTTTGAACTTTTCTAAGCAAGCTTTCATTCGCCAAAGAGCTAGGAGCGTAAGCACCCATTCCACCAGTATTTGGCCCTTGATCATTATCGAGTAATTTTTTGTGATCTTGTGCTGCAGGAAGTAAAACAAAATCATTGCCATCACATACTGCAAAAATGCTTAGTTCATAACCATCTAAAAATTCTTCAATTACAACGAGTTTTCCAGCATCTCCAAAGCTTTCTCCGCTCAGCATTTTAGCTGTTTCTTCTATGGCTTCTTCATGAGTTTTAGCTATGATAACACCTTTTCCTGCGCAAAGTCCATCGGCTTTTACTACTATAGGAGGGGTTAAACTATATATAAAATTTTTTGCTTTTTCAATGTCATTTGTGTTTAAAAATTTGGCTGTTTTGATACGGTATTTTTTAAGAAAGCTTTTCATAAAAGATTTTGAGGTTTCAAGCATTGCAGCAGCTTTACTTGGCCCAAAAATAGCAAGTCCTTGTTGTTTAAAAATATCTACAACCCCTTCAGCTAAAAAACTTTCACTTCCTACTATACAAAGATCAAAACCTTTTTCTTTTGCATAGGTTGCTAAAACTACTGGATCTTTTAGGTTTAAATTTGTTCCAAGACTTTCGGTAGCGCCATTTCCAGGAGCAAAATAAAACTCTAAATTTTTGTCTACTCTTCTTAAGGCTAAAGCAATAGAATATTCTCTTGCACCACTACCCAAAATCATTATTTTCATTTATATCTCCTTTTAAACCCAAACAGCCGTTTAACAAAGATTGACCCCAAAAAGTCAAAGAAAACCGCTAGGTAATTTTTAAAGGCTGCAACTTCTCACTTTTTTCAAAGCTCAAACGATGCCACAGAACACGGTAAATCACACAATCGCAGTTAATAAAAATGTGTTGGATCACTTTAAATACTACAAACTGTTTAGGCAAGGAAATTATAACTTAATTTAGCTTAAATTTCTATGTCTTAAATCAGTTTAAATTTGGTTTTTCCTGATTTGTCAAAATGCTTTCCTTGTAAAATAATATCGGCAACATTTTCCCAAACATGTTTTTCATCAATATAGACTATATCAAAGGTGTTATCACGCATTAAAGATTGATAATTTACTTTTTTAGGTGCGTATTTTACTAAATAATACGGATTTTGTGAAAAGTTTTCAATTTTTAATTTGCATAATAAATCTAAATCCGATGTGACAACTAAAAATTTTTTTCTTTGTTCTTTTGTGATTTTTTGAATATACACTAAAAGTTTTTGATCAAAAGGATTTAGAGCGGATTTATTTAAGCGACTTAAGTAATGTTCTGCAAAAGAAAGAGAACAGAAAGAATTTTCTATATTACTCATAGTAAAATAAGAATTTTTAACCCCTGATGATTTTAAAGATAAGTGCCAAATTTTGACATCCATTATGGTTGCACATAGATTTAAACCTGTGACAATTTTTTTAAAGAGTTTTTCTCGTGAAAGTTTAAAAGCATTTTCGAAAATATTGTAATTTTTCTTATAAAAATCTTCCCTTATAGCATCAAGTCTTTTTAGTGTTGTTCTGTAGTATTCTGCTTCTTTTTGTAGTTTAGCCAATATTTCTTGTCGTGCTTTAAGTTTTTCAGGGTCTGCATCGGTCGCATTGCTTTTAAGATTTATTTCAGATTGTAAAGTTTTCATTTGTGCTTCAAGTGAGGCTAGACGATTTTTTCTTGTATCTATGGTGGCTACTAAAGCTTGGTAATGACACTGCAAAGATAAAAAAGTTTCGTTAAAAATTTTAGTGATATTTGGTTTTTGATCAGCCATCATTTGCTTATACGAATTCTCTAAATGCATCATGATGCTTTTTAATGCGCTAAATTGGTTTTGGTCTATGCTATTATCCATAAAAATTAAAGTATCATAAGCTTTAAATAAAAATCTTTTAAGTATAAGATAATCAAGTATACAAGGAATTTCCTTTTCATCTTGTAGATTGGCTTGAAGCGTTTCTACGGATAAAATTTCATGGGCAAAATATTTTTGTATAGCTTGAGGTATAGTAAAAGAAAGAGGAATTTTTTCTATAGTGTCAAAGTCTGTTGTTCTATAAAGTTCTGTTATATAAGCACTTCTTCTTGAGTTTTGCAAGTCTTCTAATTCATCATCATTGTCAGTTTTCCAAAAATCATGCTCAGTGATAAAATCCCCTTCTTTAAATTCTTGAAATTTTGAAGGTTTTATACCTGTTATGGTTTTGCTTGTTTGAACGGGCTTGCCGTCTTCTGCTTTTTTTTCGCTAGAAAGAGTTCTAAATTCCACAAGCATACCAACACTTGGCATACTTTTTTTATCATTCCAAATTTGGCGATTGAAGTCAAAAAAGGTATTTGCTGAGTTTGTAACGGTTCCACGTCCTGTAGAATCCATATAAATAGCTATTTTTCCATGCATATTTCTTCCTTGAAATTTCTTGAATAAATTCTAGCCTTATTTTTATAAAAATTTTATAATAAAAATAAGTGCTAGAAAAAATGGATCATTCCCATTCTATGGTTGCAGGTGGTTTGCTTGAGATATCATAAACAACGCGGTTTATACCTTCTACTTCATTGATGATACGGCGACTTATGTTTTCTAAAACTTCGTAAGGTAAATGCGAGAAAGTAGCTGTCATGCCATCGCTTGCATCTACAACGCGTATGCAAACTGCATTATCATAAGTGCGATTATCCCCCATAACTCCAACGCTTTTAACATTTAAAAGTACGCAAAATGCTTGCCAAGTTTTATCATACCAACCTGTACTTTTAAGTTCTTCAAGTAAAATTACATCAGCCTTGCGCAATAGTTCTAAGCCAGGGCGATTTACTTCTCCCATAATACGTATAGCAAGACCTGGTCCAGGGAAAGGATGACGATAAACTACTTCTTTACTAAGTCCAAGCTCAAGTCCTAAGGCACGCACTTCATCTTTAAAAATTTCTTTTAAAGGCTCTATGAGTTTAAGATTCATTTTTTCAGGTAAGCCCCCTACATTATGATGGCTTTTAATGGTTTTGCTTGCACCTACAACAGAACTTTCTATGATATCAGTATAAAGTGTGCCTTGAGCGAGATATTTTACATCTTTATGTTTTTTTGCTTCTTCTTCAAAAACTTCTATAAAGGTATTTCCTATGATTTTTCTTTTTTGTTCAGGATCTGTGACATTAGCTAAGCGACTTAAGAAAATTTCACTTGCATCAATGCTGATGAGATCGATGCCTAAAGTGTTTTTAAACATAAATTCAACTTGTTCTTTTTCTCTACTTCTTAAAAGTCCATTATCTACAAAAACTACTATAACTTGCTCTTTTATAGCGCTAGCTAAAAGTGCAGCAACTACGCTACTATCTACTCCGCCACTTACAGCACAAAGCACTTTATCATTGCCTACTTCTTCACGGATTTTTTCTGCTTGAGTTTTTGCAAAAGAACCCATATTCCAAACACTTTCACAATTGCAAGCATATTTAGCAAAATTTTTTAAGATATTTTTGCCAAATTCGCTGTGTTGTACTTCTGGGTGAAATTGTAGAGCAAAGAATTTCTTATCTTCGTTTCCAAAAACACAAAAAGGGCTATTTTCACTTGTGGCTAAAACTTCAAAACCTTGAGGTAAATTTTCTACTTTATCAGAATGACTCATCCAAACGGTTTGTTTTTTTGGAAGATTTTTAAACAAAGCGTTATCTTTTTTAATTTCTATGTTTGCTTTGCCGTATTCTTTATGTCCTGCAGGTGCTACTGTAGCTTTGTAATGATGTGCCATGAGTTGCATACCATAACAAATTCCAAGAATAGGTAGATTTAAGTCAAATATGCCTTTATCGCAAAAATACGCATCAGTTGCATATACGCTTGCTGGACCTCCGCTTAAAATAATACCTTTTGGTTCTTTCGCCTTAATATCAGTCAAGCTTACATTAAAAGGTAAAATTTCTGCATAAACTCCTTGTTCCCTTAAGCGTCTTGCTATAAGCTGAGTGTATTGAGAGCCAAAGTCTAAAACTAAAATATCTGCTTTTTTCATTATTTACCACCTATGTAATTGTTCGTATTTTTTAATGGTTTTTACCGAACCATTTTGTTCATAGCTTGTGTATTGAGGGTTGCCTTTATATCCGCAAGCACAGAAGAAAATTAAGAAAAGAAATGCTAAAATCATCTTATGGGAAAAAGAAATAATATTAAGATGACTAAAAACGCTAGTGCTGTTATTAATGAATTGATGGATAAACCTCATTATAAGCCTTTAAAAACCTTATTTTTTTGCAAAGATTTTTTAAGTTCTTTTCCGCTTGCTAAGCAACGTTTGATTGCTAAAATTTATGTAAAAAATCATATTTTAAATATAATAACCTTACATCCAGCAGCTTATCAAGAATTAAATCATGATGATAGCAAAATTTATATTAAATTTCTCATAAAAGCATATGGACAAAAATATCCTTTAAGTGGATTTGTTGATATAAAAGATATAAAAATCTTTTCTCAAAAATACACTTATACGGTAAATAAAAACAAAAATGATGAAAAACTCTCTAAAAATTCTTATTTGGAGCTTTCTAAGGGTGAATTTAAAAATTGCTTTGAAGATAAAAAATTATTTAAGAAATTTGAAGATTTAAGAGAGCTTATAAAAAAAGGTTCTAATCTTGATTAAAGAGAATTTAGAAAATGAGTTAAAAACTCTTCCCAATAGTGCTGGAGTGTATCAATATTTTAATCAAGAAGGAAAGCTTTTATATGTAGGCAAGGCTAAAAATCTTAAAAATCGTGTCAAATCTTATTTTGCCTTTACTCCAAATTTACATGCAAATCCAAGAAATTCTTTAAGAATTCAAAAAATGATTGAAGAAACAGTGCATTTGGAATTTATTGCTACTAATTCAGAGGCTGATGCTTTGATTTTAGAAAATTCTTTTATCAAACAACTGCATCCAAAATATAATATTTTGCTAAGAGATGATAAAACTTATCCTTATATTTATGTGGATTTTGAAGAAGAATTTCCACGCTTTGAGATCACTAGAAAATTAGTAAAAAAAAGCAAAATTAAATATTTTGGCCCTTTTTTTAAAGGCGCTAGAGAGCTTTTAGATGCGCTTTATTTATACTATCCTTTAAAGCAAAAAGCAAGTTGTAAATCCCCTTGTATTTTTTATCAAATTTCTCGTTGTCTTGCACCTTGTGATAAACTCATCAGCAGGGAAAAATACCTTGAAATTTTAGATGAGGCTATACACGCACTTTTAAATCCTAGTGTTTTGCTTAAAAACTTAGAAAAACAAATGCTTGTTTTAGCACAAAATGAAAATTACGAAGAAGCAGCTAAAGTAAGAGATCAGATTGCAATGATTAAAGATTTGGAAGTTAAGGTTGAAATAGATATTGCGAAATTAGAAGATTTTGAAGTATTTGCTTTAGCTTTTAAAAATTCCGTGCTTTCAACCTTGCGTTTTGTGGTGCAAAATGGAAAAATTATCAGTGCAAATTCTAAGATTACTCCTATAAGAAATGATATACAATGGGATCAAAATGAAATTTATAAGCAACTGATTTTAGAAAATTTTAGCATGGATATTCCTTTGCTTGCAAATGTTATTTATGTTTATGAAGAATTTGAAGATAGAGTGCTTTTAGAAGAAATTTTAAGCCAAAGGTTTGATAAAAAAATCAGTATTAAAATCCCTAAAATAGGAGAAAAAAGAAGAATTTGTGATTTGGCTTTTCAAAATGCCCTTTTAAATATAGAAAAAGAGCAAAAAAATCATGATTTTACTATACAAAAAGAATTAAAGTTTTATTTTGAGCTTGAAAATTTACCAAATGATATAGAAATTTTTGACAATTCTCATTTGCAAGGCGTGGCAAATGTTGGAGCTATGGTAACTTATAGAATAAATTCTTGGGATAAGTCAAAATATAGAAAATTTCATTTAAAACATAAAAATGACTATGATCAAATGCGTGAAGTTTTAACGCGTAGGGCTTTGGACTTTGATAAAATACCTCCTCCTGATTTATGGCTTATAGATGGGGGAAAGGCTTTGCTTGATTTGGCTAAAGAAATCATTGTAAGTAGTGGGGCAAATGTCGATATTTTAGCTATTTCAAAAGAAAAAATCGATGCAAAAGCACATAGAGCTAAAGGGGGTGCTAAGGATAAAATTCATTCCTTAAAAGGAGAATTTAGTCTAAGCATTAACGATAAAAAACTACAATTCTTACAGAAATTAAGAGATGAAGCACACCGTTTTGCTATCAGCTTTCATCAAAATACTAAGAAAAAACAGGACTTGAAAAGTTCTAAGCTTGCAAATTTAGGACTTAGTTCAGGGGTTATACAAAAACTTTTAGCGTATTATGGAAATTTTGAATCTATATATAAGGCTGATTTTAAAGATCTTACAATGCTTGTAGGCAGGAAAGCGGCGCAAAAGATAAAGGAAAATTGATTTGATATTAGCAGGGATAATTTTTATTTTTAATCTAATTTTAGCGTATTTAAGTATTGATATCTCAAAGCTTGATAGTGTTACTGAACAACTGAAAATAGGTATGTTTTCTAGCATTTTTGTTTTATCTTTAACACTTTTTATTTTTGCTTTTAGGCAAAATAGAAATATAAACAAAATATATCAAAAAATTTTTTGCATCCAAAATGATTTTTTAAATTTTCAAAAAAAGATTGATGTTGATAGTGCGCTTGATTTGTTAAAGGAAAAATTTGAAACTACGAGCCAAAATTTAACTAAAATATCCCATGAAAAAGATAGATATTTGCATTTATTGGAGGAAAATTTATATCAGCTTGTAAATATATCTAATGCAATGCGTTGCTTAAATGAAGGGTATAATAAAGAAATTAATTCTTTGATTTTAAATGCCTTAAATTCTCAAAAAGATCAAATTAGATTAGAATTAAATGAGGCTTTAGAGCATCATAAAAGCATTATAGGAACATCTCATGGAAAGGTTTTGCAATTTGAAGCAAGTGTGGCCATAGTTAATAATGATGAGCTTGAGAATTTTTTACTTGCAAATTTACTTTCGTATTTTGGCGTAGAAAGCACTTGTTTTAAAAATTTAAGTTTTGATGTTAATGACTTTCATTTGATTTTTATCAAGGATAAAATTTTCAATAAAAATGTAAAGAAAAATTATGATTTTATAGTGATGGGTCGGCATAAAAATACACATTATGAGTATTTTTTAACTTTACCTTTTGAAAAAAAAGATCTTGAAAATATTTTGCAAAACAAGCTTGATAAGGTTTGCACTTTAAAATTTAAAACCCCTTATCAAAATAATGTATTGCTTTTTAAACAAAATGATTTTGATGCAACCTTGTTTTTTAATATAATAGAAAAACAATGTGATAAAAATATATGTATAAATTCTTTTAGTCAATTAAAACAAGAATTAAGCAAGGAGACTTATCGTTTGATTTTACTTGATTATGAATTAATTAAATTTGATCTTGAGCAAATGAGAAATTTGCTAAGTGCTTATAAAAAACAGCATCCACAAAGCCATATCATCTTTTTTTCAAAGGAAAAAGTTAGGGATTTTGATTGTGTGAGCGAAGTTTTAAGTGATGTAAGTAGAAATGATCTTATAACTTTACTTAGAAAGTATTTGCCAAAGGCCTAAACTTTATAAAATTTAACTCCAGCTAAATCGAGAATTTTTACCTTTTTTTCTTTGATAAGTTGATTTAAGAGAGTTTTGGATTGTTCATCAAATTTCACTTCAATGTCTATTTCGCTTTGTGAGCGCAAATGAAGCATTTTTAATAATTCTTCTTCATTGAAGCTTAGTTTTTCACCTTCATAATGTCTTTTGGCTAAGAGTACGGGAGTAGAATCTATAAGTTTAGAAAGTTCTAAAAGTTTTTCTTCGCTTACTTTTTTAACAGCATAAGCAGGAGGTCTATCTATGGTGCTTAGATCAACTCTTAAAGGCATGATTTTTTTTAAAGCTTGATTAAGTGCTTCAAATTCTTCTTCGTTGTCATTAAGATCTTTAACAACTAGAATTTCCATAATCAAATCTCCATTAAACCTAGCTCTAAAATCTGCCATTTTTTCTATCATTTTTTCTAAGTCAATGTTTTTTAAAGCTCTATCAATACGATAAAAAGTTTTAGCAACTGCACTATCCAGGCTAAATTTGACCACATCTAGTTTTAGCAAAGCATTAAATTTGTCTTCATCTAATACAGCTGTACCATTGCTTAAAATAAGCAATTTTTTATCTTTAGCAATGCTGCGTAAAGATAAAATAAGCTCATTTAAATAAGGATAAAGACTAGGCTCTCCGTTGGCAGTAAGGGTAAGAAAATCAAATTCAACATTTTTTTCAAGCATAACTTTAACTTCGGAGATAATTTTATCTATGCTGATAATTTCATCCTGTTTTTCTTGGGCTTTTTTTGGATCAAGCTCGCAATAAACACAATCAAAATTGCATTGTTTTTTACTAGGGCTTAAATCTATACCCAAAGATCTTCCAAAACGCCTTGAGCTAACAGGACCAAAGAGTATTTTCATTTAGCTGAACTTTCTTGTACAAGCTTGATAAAATATTTTGCATTTTCAACAGGAATATCAGGCAAGATCCCATGTCCTAAGTTGAAAATATGAGCTTTATTTTGCATGGTTTTTAGTATTTTTCCGACTCCTTCTTTGATGGCATTTTTATCATAAAGTCTACAAGGTTCCATGTTGCCTTGAAGAGTGTATTTGTGCGATAGTTTATCACGTGCTAAATCAAGCGGAGTGCTCCAATCAACTCCAAAAACATCAAAATTACCATCGATTCTATCCAAATAACCGCTAATGCCTTTAGGGAATAAAATTACAGGTATATTTGGGTATTTGCTTTTAATAAAATTTGAAATTTCAAGCATATAATTAAAAGAGAATTCAAAAAACTTATCATATTCTAAAGCACTTGCCCAGCTATCAAAAATTTGTATAGCATTAGCACCTGCTTTAATTTGCTCTTCTAAATAAAGTTTTAAAACTTGAGTTAGTTTGTTTAGAATTTTATGTAAAAGTTCTGGGTTTTGATAAAGCATTTTTTTACACTTTGCATAATTTTTACTTCCACTTCCTTCTATCATATAGGTAGCTATAGTCCAAGGGCTTCCGCAAAATCCTATTAAAGCCTTGTTTTGAGATAATTTTTCTCTTGTAAGCTTTAAGGCATCATAGACATAATTTAATTTTTTATGTGCATTTTGATCGTCAAGTTTTTCTAAATCTTCTAGGGTTGAAATAGGATTATCAAAAACAGGCCCTTCTCCTTTTTCAAAACGTAAATTCATACCCATTTCAAGAGGAACAACTAAGATATCTGAAAAAATGATTGCTGCATCTACATCTAAAATATCAATAGGCTGTAAAGAAACTTCAGAAGCTTTTTTATAGTCTTTGCATAAAGAGAGAAAATCACCCGCTTGTTTTCTTACTTCCATATATTCTGGCAAATACCTTCCTGCTTGACGCATCATCCAAATAGGGGTGTAGGGTGTAGGTTTTTTAAAGCAAGCATCGATAAAAATCATTATTTTCCTTTGTTTTTAGCAAAATTATAACAGAATTTGATAAATTAAATTGGTCAATTTTTCTATATTTTCTTCATATAGAGGAAATAATAAATTTTTTCATTTTATCCAGAGTTATTAGAAATTTTACGAGAATTATTGGAATTCTCGTTTATGTAGTTTGAGTTTTGATTGATTTGTATATTAAGCCTTTGTATTGTTTGTGGCATTTCCTGCGTCAATTGTAGTAAAAAGCTTATTTAGCAAAGTCTCCTCATTTTTTTTGTATTGATCTTCTCTCATTTTTTGCCAAGCATAAGATCTAAAATCTTCTCTAACAGCACCAAGATCAATGTCTTCGTTAGTAAATTTGCTTGAGTTTGTTTTTTTATCTTCCTTTTCTTCTTTGTTTTTTACTTCATTTAATGTGGCTTGAAATTCATCTGCCGAAGTATTTTTTTCTTTAACTTTAGTTGTGGTGCTAAAGATAGCATTTGATGTTTTTTGAGTATTATCTACTACCATTTTCTCCTCCTTTATTTAACTTTACATTAAATAAGCAAGCAATTTCTATTCCAATTTATACCTTTGTAAAACTTTTTCTTTGAAATTTTTTATAATTTAATTTATCTTTGGCAAAAAGCAAGGCAAAAATCAAAGCAGGGCTTACAAAAAGTGCTGAAAATAAAGCATTAAATTCTATACCCAATCTTGCTAAAACAATCCCACCTAAAAAACTTGCTAAAGCTATGCCTACATTAAAAGCTGCTTCATTCACACTTACTGTACTGTCTATGACTTTATAGGTATGGCGTTTAGCTTTAGTAATGCTAAGCATTTTTAGTGCAGGTATGGTTGAAAAGGCAAAAAATCCTATCAAAGCTACGCTAAAAATGATTAAAATTTTAGAATGCATGGTGAGAAATACACTTAAAAATACTAGAACTTGTATGCTTAAAATAAGACGCAAAGAAAAAATAGCACCTTTTTTATCTACTATTTTTCCGCCCCATAAATTCCCACAAATTGCACAAATTCCATATAAAAGCAAGATATAAGCTGTATCTTGGACTTTAAAACCGCTTATTTCTACAAGTATTTTTTGCAAATAAGTATAAAGAACAAATTGAGCCCCACAACTACAAATGGTTATAGTATAAGTTTTTAACAAATTTTGATGAGAAAAAGCAGGGATTAGATTTTTAAGACTGGTTGGGCTAGGATGTAAATTTTTGGGCATCATATGCCATACTCCAAAAAATGCTAGACTTGTAATGATAAAAATGAGTAAAAAGATAAATTTAAAGCCAAAATAATGCCCTATAAAAGTTCCAAGCGGCACTCCAGTAACTAAGGCTACAGTAAGCCCTGTGACCATTATAGCTAGAGCACTTGATTTTTTATCATCTGGAGTTATAGCACTTACAGCTAAGGTGGCAATGACAAAAAATACCCCATGTTGTGTTCCTGCTATAAAGCGTGCAAAAACAGTAAGATAGAAATTTTGGCTAAAAAAGATGATGAAATTTGCTAGAGCAAAAATTCCAAGATTGATTAAAAGTTGTGTATGTCTATGAAAACGACTTAAAGGTATGGTGATAAGAGGAGCACCTATAACAACACCTATAGCATATAAGGTTGTAAGATAGCCCGCGGTTTTTGCATCTACGCTAAAATACGCTTCAACATCAACCAAAACTCCTGCCATAACAAATTCAGTTACGCCCATACAAAAAGCACTAAGAGCTAGTGCAAAAAGAGCTTTTTTGTAATTTTGCATTTTAAGTTCCTTATAAAAAATAAAAACGCATTATAATAAAATAAAGGCTTAATTTCCTTAAAAAATTCAAAATATTTTTGTTAAAATAAAATAAAAATTTTAAAGGTAAATAATGAAAAAAATTATTTTATTGTTTGGTTTAAGTTTGGCGAGTTTAGGGGCTTTGAGTTTTGATGAGCTTATTTATAAAGATGAAGTAAAACCTAGTTTTGATTGCTCTAAAATCAAATATGATGGCAAAAGTGATGATGAGCTTATGATATGCAATAAAATTGGTGTGCGTAATGAATTTGATAATAAAAAACTTGCTTTAGTAGATAACATCTATAGTAGTTTATATCAAAATATTTCAAAAAAAGCAGATAAAAAGACGAAAAAAGATTTTAAAGCCATTTCAAAAAGATGCTTAAAGAAAGAAAAATTTGTATAAAAAATATGCAAAATACAAAAGCAGGGGAAAATCCTATTTTATCTTTACTCAATGCAAGTGATTGCATGCAAGAAGCTTATATTAAGGTTTTATTAGAACTTATGCAAAGAGCAAAAAAAGATACAAAGACTAAAGAAGTTTTAGAGCAAATTTTTAAAAATAAAGTTGATAAATATGAAAATTTACTCACTCAAAGTTTAAATACCAATAAAGATTTGCAAGATTTTATAGACAGCTTAGCTAAAGAAGATTTGATTGATTCTAGGGCTAAATTTAAGCTTTAGAATGTAAATTGATTGCAAATTTGGCCGCTTCAAAATAACTTTTAGTGTTGATTTTAGCATTTTTATAGGCCTTATCAAAGGCCGTGCCATGATCAACGCTAACGCGTATGATAGGTAAATTTAAACTTACATTGATGCTTTTATCAAAATACAAGGCCTTTAAAGGAGCAAGGGCAAGATCGTGATACATAGCCACTAAACGATTGCAGTTTTTTAAACCAGTCTTAGTAAAAGCTGTATCAGCCACTAAAGGATGGGGTAGATAAACGCCCTTGCCTTTAAAATTTAAAAGCAATTCTTTTTGCAAATTTTCATCTTTTAAGGCTTTTTTGAAAAATTTTTCATCTTTTTTAGAGTGTAAAAAGGCATTAACAAAGGCTATAGCTTTTTCCATGATCTTTTCTTCTTCTCCGCCTATAACTCCATAATCTCCAGCGTGAGGATTAAAACCTAAAAGCCCCATTTTTTTAAAATGCGTTTCTTTGTAAAAATCTTTTAAAAAGATACTTAAATTTTTAAAAGTGATTTTTTTACTCACCTTAGCTAAAGGTATATGTTCGCTAAAAAGCCCTACAAAAAGTTCTTTGCAACCTAACATCATAATGGCATTTTTTTTAAAAAAATCCCTTAAAGCATCGGTGTGTCCTTTGTATTTAAGTCCTGCATCTTCCCAAGCTTTTTTGTGTATAGGTAGAGTAAGCAAGGCATGGGCGTGTTTTTCATAGACAAAATAACTTGCCGCCTTAAAACTTAAAAAACCATAAAGTCCACTTTTTGTATCTATTTCTCCGGCTTTGATTTCAAAATTTTCATCCACTTTAAAGTCTAAAGGAAGGTAGAAAGAGTAAATTTCAAGAGAATTTTCTTTTTTTACAAAATTAAACTCATAGTCTTTTCCATCTTTAAAAGCTACGATTTTTGCATTAAAAAGTTTTAAATTTAAAAGTTTTGAAGCTTTATCAAGCAAGCTTTCGTGGATAAAATAAAAAGGTGTGCAGATTTTGCTTAGTTCTTCATGAGAACGCACTAAAATTTCAAGTCCTATGCCGTTTATATCGCCTATACTAATGGCTAGTTTTTTCATCTTTTAATAAGTTCTTTCATTTCCAAAATAGCGTTTTGAAGTCCTGTAAATACAGATCTTGCTACAATGCTTTGTCCTATATTTAGCTCGCAAATTTCTTTAATTTTTACTACGGGTTTTACATTTTTGTAATTTAAACCATGTCCTGCGGCTACTTTTAAGCCAAGTTCTAGGCCTTTTTTGGCACAGAGTTCTAAATTTTGTAATTCTTTTTCAAATTGAGCTTGCAAGGTTTTTTTATCTTGATTGAGTTCTTTTAAGGCAAAAGCAGTATGAGAGATATTACTAAAAAGTGCGTTGTGCAAATTCGCATAATGTCCTGTATGAAGCTCTATGAATTGGGCTTTTAAAATTTTTGATTTTTCTATATCTTCTAAACTAGGATTAATAAAAAGTGAAACTTCAATGTTTGCATTGTGAAGTTTTTCTATGCTTTGTTTTAATTTAGCATGATTTAAACAAAGCCCCCCTTCTGTAGTAAGCTCTTCTCTTTTTTCAGGCACTAAAGTAACGCGGTGGGGTTTGAGTTTAAGAGCTAAATTTAAAATTTCATCATTTAAAGCACATTCTAAATTGACAGGGCTTTTGCAAAATTTTATAATATTTTCCAAGTCAAAATCCTGAGCATGACGGCGATCTTCTCTTACATGCAAAGTGATTTGATCTCCGTGTCTAGCTACTATAAAAGCAGCTTCTAAAAGATCAGGATCATTTACCATTCTAGCTTGTCTTAACACTGCAATATGATCGATATTTACACCTAAAAGCATATTTTTCCTTTAGAACTTTTTTGCTATTATACTATAAAATCAAATAAGGAAAGTCATGTTAGGTATAGATCTTGGTTCAAATACTTTAAGAGCAGTACAAATGGACGAAAAATTAAATAAATTAAAAGAATATGAATTTGTTATTGGGGCAGCGAAAAATCTAAATCAAAGTGGAGAAATTTCTAAAGAAGCCATACAAAGATTAAAAAATACTTTGAGTATTTTAGCTAAAGAGCAAGATTTAAGCAAAGCGAGAGCTGTAGCGACTGCAGCTTTTAGAAAGGCAAGCAATACAAATGAAATTTTTGCCCATTTAAAAAAAGAATTTGGGATTGATTTTAAGCTTATAGATGCCAAAAGTGAAGCTAAGATCAGTGTTTTAGGTATGCAATCAGGTTTAAGAAGGCTTAAAATTTGGGGAGAGTTTGCGTATTGTGATTTAGGAGGGGCTTCTTGTGAGCTTTCTTTTGGAAAAAGTTTTAAAAGTTTTGATTTTGGTATTATTAGTTTTTATGAAAAAAATTACCATTCTTATTATAAATCTTGTATTTCTTATAAAAAATTAATAAAAAAATATCCTAAATTTATCATAAATATTAAAGATAAAAAACTTAAAATCCATTTTTTAATTGCAAATCCCTATTTAAAGCATTTAGCTTTTAGGGCTTTTGATGAGGTGGCTATGATTAAAAAGGAGCTTCGTTCTTTAGGAGTTAAAACGGTGGTTTTAAATTCCGGAGTTCCTACTACACTTAGCGCATTAAAACAAAATATAAGCTATGAAAAGTATGAAGCAAGTAGAGTAAATGGCAAAAAACTTTACCATAAGGATTTTTTAAATTATGCTATTAAACTTTTTCATATGGAAGAAAAAAAGGCTATAAAAGAAGTAGGCGCGATGAGAAAAAATTATTTGAGTGCAGGTTGTTTGCTGTTTTATGCTTTGTTTGATAAACATAAACTTCTAGTCATTGATGAGGGTTTAAGGGAGGGGGTTTGTTTAGCGAGTATGAAAAATATAAAATTTTAGTTTTTTTGAAATTCGAAAAAATGAAATTTTTCATCAAAATTAAAAAATAAAATTTTAGCTTGAGATAAAAAACTTTCGTAAGTTTTAATGTTTTTATTTTTTGTGTATTCTAATAAATCTTCAAAACCAAAATCCATTAAAGCAAGACTTTGTTTTTTAAAAGCTAAAGGTTTAAAATCATATTCTTTGATGAGTTTTTGAAGATGAGTAAAATTGACATTATAAGTTAGATCGCTTTTGCCGAAAAAATCTTTTAAAGATACTTCAAAAGGGCTAAAAACTTCGTGCTTTTGATAGATTCTTAAGCTAAAACTTTGTGGATTTAAAGTTCCATAGTCAAGTCCCGAAAATATAAATCTCTCACAAGTTTGGTTTAAATCTTTAAAAAAATTTTCAAGCTCTAAACTGAGTTCACCTTTTTTAAGATTTAAAGCTTTGCATTTTGTGATTAAATTTTCATCCATATTTTTAAAAATAAGTTTAAAATTTTCTACAAATGCCATTTTATCATGATCTATAAGTTCGCAAGCAAAACTATCAAAAAGTTCATTGCAAAAGAAAAAAGCGTTCTTAAAATGGCATTCTTTAAGACTATTTTTGTGAGTAAATTCCACTCCTTCTAAAGTCTTTTTTTGTAAAGTTCTTAATTTTTCATGCGGCTCTATGACGAAAAAAGAAATTTGAGAAAAAATTTCAGGTCTTAATTCAAGCAAAGCGGCTAAAAAATCACGACTTAAATATCCTTCATTAGCGCCTATTTCTACAAGTTCTAAAGGGAGTTGTAAAATTTTTTTATCTATTAAATTTAAAAAATGCTTGGCTAAAAGTGTGCCAAAAAGATTTCCTACGCTTACAGCAGTAAAAAAATCTCCGTTTTTTCCTATACTTACAGCATTTTTATAATAGCTTTCATGGAGCCAAGCATGGAAAAAGTCACTAAATTTCATTGAAAAATAGCATTAAATTTGGATACAAAATCCAAAGGATCAACTTGTTTGCCTCCAGCTAAAATTCCAAAATGCAAATGCGGCCCACTTACCCTACCTGTAGCCCCACTAAGTCCTATAAGTTCACCTTTTTTTATCTTTTGTCCTATTTTAACATCGATTTTAGAAAGATGATAATATTGTGAATAAATTCCAAAACCATGATCAATGACTACTGAATTTCCTGCGAAATAACGATCTTTTGCAATTTTTACTACACCTGAATTGGCTGCATAAATAGGTGTTCCTATGGCAGCTCTAAAGTCCGTTCCGCTATGATAACTTGCTACTTTTTCATTAAAAGTTCTTGCTTTGCCAAAATCACTTGTGATAAAAGAATTTAAAGGTATATTAAAAGCACCGTTAAATAAAGCTTTTGGAGTATAAGAACTATAAATCGCATTGGCTTCTTTTAATTCTTTAGTGATGCGTTCTTGTATGGTTTTTGGTGGAAAAATCTTTTTGTTTTCAACTTGCAATTTTTCACTTTTATAATTACCTTCTAAAGTTTTTATGAAAATTTCTTCTTTTTTATCTTTATAAAATGCGATAAGTTTTGTATTTTGCGGGGGATTTTTGTAAGGTAAGGAAAAAATAGCTAGAACTTTTTCTTGATTTTTAGGATGTGTAAAAGTGGGAATATTTTTACCATTATTTTTTAAAGATAAAAAATCTTTCTTATCTAGCTCCAAAAATAAAGCTTGACCTTTGATGAGTTCTAAATTTTGAGCTCCAAAAAGCCAAAGAGTAAGGCTTAAAAAAAGCCATAAGGCTTTCATAAGCTTAACTCTTTAAGATCGGCGATTTTTAAAAACTCCGCATAAATTTCATAAACCAAAGCTTGGCGATTATTTTTAAGTTTTTCATCTTCAGCATTAATCATCACTTGATTAAAAAACTCATCAATAAAAGGCTTAAGTGCAAAAAGATTTTCAAGTTTTTCTTGTAAAGAGTTGGCTTTAGTTTTTTCTTGAAAAGCTTTGTAAAGTTTACTTTCTGCTTCTTGAACAAAAAGACTTTCATCAACTTTATGAGGATTTTTAGTGGCGATATTGGCTAGTCTTTTAAAGGTTGCAAAATTTTCATTAAAATTATCTTTTTTGCTAAGTTTTATAAGAGCATTTACGCTTTGATTGATATGGATAAGATCTGTATTTTGTGAGCTTAAAACCGCTTTTACAAAAGAAGCATTGACTGTATAAAAAGTATAAAGTCTTTCAAAAATAAAATCTTTTAAAATTTGCATATCAAAGCTTTTATAATGATTTGAAAGTTTTTCTAATAAAATTTGGATATCAAATTTTTTATTTAAATTTAAAGCAATTTTAATGATCCCATTGGCAGCTCTTCTTAAGGCATAAGGATCCTTTGTTCCGCTTGGAATTTTTCCTATGCTAAAAAGTCCTATAAGGGTATCAAGCTTGTTTGCAAGGGCTACTATGCTTGAAAATTCTGTACTTGGAAGTGGAGCTTGTTCGGAATTAGGAAGATATTGTTCTTTGATGGCTAAGCAAATTTGATAATCTAAGCCCATTTTTTGCGCATAATAACTTCCCATAATGCCTTGCAAATCAGTAAATTCATAAACCATTTGTGTGGCTAAGTCTGCTTTGGCGTATTTTAGTGCTGTGCTGATATTTTCGATTTTATCATTATGGAGCATTTGACATAAAATTTCAGC
Organism: Campylobacter sp. BCW_6461; assembly: GCF_001762735.1. Taxonomy (NCBI): domain Bacteria; kingdom Pseudomonadati; phylum Campylobacterota; class Epsilonproteobacteria; order Campylobacterales; family Campylobacteraceae; genus Campylobacter; species Campylobacter sp. BCW_6461. Next base: position 93,278 of record NZ_MJXJ01000028.1, read on the forward strand.
AATTTTAATCTCTCTTAAACTTTTATCTTGCATTGTGCCTAAACCTTCAAGATAGGTCATTTTGGCAAGTTTTTCGGGTTTTAAGCCATTTTGTAAATCATTTTGATAAAAAAACATTGCATCGCTAAGTCTTGCACGCAAAACTCTTTCATTTCCATGTATGATTTTTGAATAATCCTTACATACTGCATTACTTACTACTATAAAATGATTACTTAAGCCTTTATCGTTAAAAACTGCAAAATAACGTTGATTTTCTCTCATTGAAGTGATGATTACTTCGCTAGGAATTTCTAAAAATTCTTCTTCAAAACTTCCTAAAAGTGCATTAGGATATTCTGTGATAGCAACTACTTCAGCTAAAAGCTCTTCATCTTCTCCAATTTGTATATTTTTTTGACTTTCTATGAGTTTAAATTGCTCAAGTATTTTTTCCTTTCTTTTGATTGGATCAAGGATGATATAGTTTTTTTCTAGTAGTTCAAAATATTCTTTTGCATTGTTAAAATCTTGCAAATCATAACTTACGCTTCTGTGAATGAAAGTTTTTTTAGTACTTTTTACTCCATAGCTTTGAAAATTAACAAGTTCATCATTTAAAATGCAAGCTATAGAACGGATCGCACGGATGAATTCAAAAGAATTTGCACCCCAGCGCATACTTTTGCCAAAACTAAGACTTTTTAGAAATTTTTCTACCATTTCTCCTAAAATTTCTTGACTTTGCAAACCTTTAATAGCTTTTTGATGGTACAAAACTTCCTTGCCTTTGATTTCTTTAAAAGAGAGTTCATTTTCACTGATCCTTGCTTTTTGCAGGAAGCTTTGTCCCGCAGGAGTTAAAACTCCATCTTTATAAGCAACATTTTTAGGTGCTCCTATAAATTCAGCAAAGCTATCTTCTTGTTTGTCTGCAAAATTTTCATGAAAAAAAACTAAACGACGCGGAGTATAATAAAATTTAAAATCACTTACCAAGCGGTATTCTTCTAAAACATTGTTCCATTTTTTTTCTATATTAGCTAATTCTTTTAGCAAAGGAATAGCAGGTAATTCTTCTGTACCAATTTCTATTAATAATTCACTCATAATTTACTCTTTTTAAAATTTATTTCTAATTTTAACTAAAATTTCATTAAAAAACTTATAAATACTTTTGCAAAAAGCCTTTAAGTTCACTAGCGTTGCTAAATTCATTTTCTTTTAAATTTTTTTGATACCATTTGGCATGAAAATAAGGCAAATTAGCATTTTTAGCACATTCTTTATCTTTTTGACTATCTCCTATAAAAACGCTTGTTTTATATGGAGTCTCGCTTTTTAAAAGCTCTAGCATCATAGGATGAGGTTTGGGTTCTATGCCTAAACTTACGCCTAAAATTTTATCAAAATAAGGAATGATATCGTGTTTTTTAAGTATGTTTGAAAGTGAGCTTTGCGGGGCGTTAGTAGCAATAGCTAAAAAACAATTTTTGCTTTTTAAAAATTCTAACAGTTCTTTCACTCCTTCAAAAAGCACCACGCTTTGTTCATAGTGTTTGACAAAATATTTTTCGTAGCCTTCTTTAAAACTAGAATGATGGAAATTTTCTATATTATAAAGTTCTTTTGCCCAGTCAATATTAGGAGTATTGATGGTTTGCATAATGATTTCTCTTGAAAGTGGGGCTAGGTTTAAATCCTGTCTTATTTCATTGACTGCACAAGAAATGGCATTTGCGCTATCGATTAAAGTTCCATCCATATCAAAAAATACATTAATCATTCATAATCCTTTAAATAATTTTTGTGTTTTTCTTTTTTCTCACCTTGTTTTTTTTGCTTATCTAAAGCATTGGCAAGATTTAAAAGTTCGCTTTTTTCTTTGGAAAAATCTAAACAAGCATTGACAAAAAATTCAAGATTTTTTGCATAGGTTGAGTTAAGATTTACCGCGGGATTTTTTTTAAAAAATTTAGCATTTTTTAGCATTCTTTCTTCAAATTTAGTTTTATCAAAATCTTCTTTTTTAAGTGCAGATATAGCGCCATTGAAAAATTTTTCAAGATTTCTTAGGTATTTTACGCGTAAGGCTTTTTCTTCATTTTTTGTCAAAATTCTTCCTTAGGTATTTTTATGAATGCGGCATTCTAGTGCTTCTTGAACTAAATTTCTAGCGATTACTTTTTCAGAGCGAATGATGCGTATATTTTCATCTATGCTAGAAAAAAGCATCTTTTTTAAAGTTCCATTTACATGAATGATGGTGTCTATAGGTTTTGGATAATTAGCTAGCACTTGACATAAAATTTCAAGTTTAGCTTCATTTGTAACTGTGATAATAGCTACGGCACATTCTTCTATATTGGCAATTTTTAAGGTTTCTTCTTGAGCAGCATTGGCAAAAACGACATTTTCACCTCGACTAACTCCAAGTTCTACTAAATTTAAATCACTTTCTAAAACAAGATAAGGTACGCCTGTGTTTTTGATTTTTTGTACGACTTCTTGTCCTAAGCGTCCGTAGCCAAAAACAACAAGATGATTTTTAAGCTTGATATTGCTGTCAATATTTTGCACAGCGTTGGTATTAAGTGCTATATCTTCTACAACATTGGTAATTTTTCTTATATTGTTTAAAATAAAAGGTGTGATAATCATGGTTAAAATAGAAACAACAATTAAAATTTGTGAAGTTTTGATATCAAGCATATTTTTTGCTTGTAAAAGAGAAAAAATTGCTAGGGCGAATTCGCCAATTTGAGCTATGGCAAAAGCTGTTTTAAGCGCTACTCTTTTTTTGGTGTAAAGAAATAAAAAGCCAAAAACTATGCCAAATTTTAAAGCCATTACAAGAAGGGTTAAAACTATGATTAAAAACCAATTTTGTGCCACTACATCAAGTTGAATTTGCATGCCTACAGTTATGAAAAAAAGCCCTAAAAGCAAATCTCTAAATGGGATCAAGTCCGCTTCTATTTTGTGTTTATATTTTGTTTCTGCTATCAAAGCACCTGCTATAAAAGCACCCAAAGAATAAGAAAATCCAAAATAATTTGCTAAAAAACTTGCTCCAATAACCATAAATAAAACAGTACTAATAAAAATTTCTTGAGAAGAAGTGTGGATAATGAGTCTAAAAATTCTATCCACTAGATATTTACCTATGAAAAATAATAAAGTGATTAAAATAAGCGCTGAAATTAAAGTGGTAAAAAGGAGTTTTTCTATGTTTTGATTGTTGGATGAAAAAATATCTACAAGCAAAAGCAAAGGAATAACGGCTATATCTTGAAAAAGCAAAATTCCCAATGCTTTTCTACCATATTGCTCATTGATATCGCCATTATCATTTAAAATTTTAAGCACCACTGCGGTTGAAGAAAGCGCTAGTGCAAAGCCTACTATAGTAGCGCTTTTATCTCCAAGTCCTAAAATTCCTATAGCAAGTAACATAAAAACAAAGCCACAAGTAAGCATCTGCAAAGAGCCGTTTAAAAAAACTTCTTGTTTCATTGCCATTAAATACTTAAAAGAAAATTCAAGCCCTATAGTAAACATTAAAAACACTATACCAAATTCGGCTATATGAGTGATTTCGCCTTTGCCACTTAAATGATAAATTTCAGAAATGATTTCTCCAGCAGCTATATATCCAATGATAGTTGGAATTTCAAATTTTTTAAATATGACATTTAAAACTATAGCTATAGCAACGGTGATTAAAAAAATTTCTAAAAAATTATCCATTATTTTTTATTTTTTCTCATAAAAAATCAAATCAAAGCTATTTTTATGCTTAACAACGGCTTTACTAGCCGCTTCTTTATTTTGTTGTTTGCTTAATTCTAAGCGTAGTTTATCAATTAAATTTTCAAATTCGTGAAGTTGGTTTTTCAATTTTAAGATAACATCTACTCCAGCAAGATTGATTCCCATGTCTCTTGTTAAACGCAATATAAGTTTAATACGGTCAATATCTCTTTGAGAATAAAGTCTTATTTTGCCATCGGTTCTACTTGGCTCTATCAATCCTTCTCTTTCGTATTGCCTTAAGGTTTGTGGATGTATGCTTAAAACTTTAGCCACAACACTGATTAAATATACAGGTTCATCATAATGCTGTTCCATATTTTATTCCTTTCTTTAAGGTAATTTTTCTTTTAAGAGTTCTATAAATTTTTCATCAAGGGTATCTAAATTTGGCAAAACAACATTTAAATTCAAATACATATCCCCATAAATATTACTTTTTCTATTTTGCACCCCATAACCTTTTAAACGAATTTTTTGGTTATTTTTTGAATTAGGCGTTATGTTAATTGTTGCTTCTTCCTTGCCTTCTTTGAGTGTTTTTATATTTATTTTTCCACCAAAAAGTGCAGTTTTTAAAGAAATATCAACCTTTTGATATAAATCATCATCTTCTCTTGTGTAAATAGGACTTTCTTCTATTTTTACAATAATGATTAAATCGCCTCTAGCTCCATTTCTGCTTTGTTTTCCTTTAGAGCGAATTCTTAGTTTCTCACCTTCTTTTATACCATGTGGAATTTTAAATTTAATGGTTTCGCCTTGAAAATTAAAACTATGTTCCCCGCCTTTAACAGCTTTTTCGAAAGGAATGTGAAGCTCTAGATTGCTGTCTAAAATTTCTTCTTCAAAACCTCCAAATCCTCCAAAACCACTGCTAAAGCCTTTTGAAGAAAAGCCGTTAAAACCCCCTCTTGAGCGTCCACCAAAGCCTCCTCCAAAGAGATCTTTTAAAATATCGTCCAAATTTACCCCACCAGTATTTCTTGAAAAATCATGAAAACTTTGTCCACCAAACATAGAATCGCCGTATTGGTCATACTGAGCTCGTTTTTTTTCGTCACTTAAAATTTCATAAGCAGCATTAATTTCTTTAAATTTTTCTTCAGCACCTTTTTCTTTGTTGATATCAGGATGATATTTTCTAGCTAGGCGACGGTAAGCTTTTTTTATTTCATCTGCACTAGCGTTTTTGCTAACTCCAAGAGTTTCGTATAAACTATTCATGTTATATTTCCTTAAAAATTTTTACTTGATTATTATAGAGGATTAAATTATAACATAAACTTTAGCCTAAGTCAATCAAGTTTTATAAATTTTTATCACTCAAGGTTTTATTTACAATTTTGTAAATTTTCGGTTTTATACTATGAAGACAGTAAAATATTTTACGAGATAATTTATCTTTAAGAACAAAAGGAAATAAAATGAAAAAGATTTTTTTATCATTAAGTTTAGCAAGTGCTTTATTTGCTGCAAGTATTAATTTTAACGAATCGACTGCAACGGCTAATCGTGTGAATCCTGCTGCTGGAAATGCAGTGCTTTCTTATCATGATTCTATTAAAGATGCAAAAAAATCAGTGGTTAATATTTCCACCTCAAAAACTATTACAAGAGCAAATCGTCCAAGCCCTTTGGATGATTTTTTTAATGATCCTTATTTTAAACAATTTTTTGATTTTGATTTTCCTCAAAGAAAAGGAAAAAATGATAAAGAAGTGGTGAGTTCTTTGGGATCAGGGGTGATTATTTCAAAAGATGGTTATATAGTAACAAATAATCACGTTGTAGATGATGCTGATACGATTACAGTGAATTTACCAGGAAGCGACATAGAATATAAAGCAAAACTTATAGGTAAAGATCCAAAAACAGATTTGGCTGTTATAAAAATAGAGGCTAATAATCTTTCAGCTATTACTTTTACAAATTCTGATGATTTAATGGAAGGAGATGTTGTTTTTGCACTTGGAAATCCTTTTGGAGTTGGTTTTAGTGTTACAAGTGGGATAATATCTGCTTTAAATAAAGACAATATAGGTTTAAATCAATATGAAAATTTTATACAAACAGATGCTTCTATCAATCCAGGAAATTCAGGTGGAGCTTTGGTGGATAGTCGCGGATATTTAGTAGGTATTAATTCAGCTATTCTTTCTCGTGGTGGTGGAAATAACGGCATAGGTTTTGCCATACCTTCAAATATGGTTAAAGATATAGCTAAAAAACTTATTGAAAAAGGCAAGATTGATAGAGGATTTTTAGGTGTGACTATTTTAGCTTTGCAAGGTGATACTAAAAAAGCTTACAAAAATCAAGAAGGAGCTTTAATCACTGATGTTCAAAAAGGTTCAAGTGCTGATGAAGCAGGGCTTAAGCGTGGAGATTTAGTTACTAAAGTTAATGATAAGGTTATAAAAAGTCCTATTGATCTTAAAAATTATATAGGAACTTTAGAGATTGGTCAAAAAATTTCATTAAGTTACGAAAGAGATGGAGAAAATAAGCAAGCAAGTTTTATTCTTAAAGGTGAAAAAGAAAATCCTAAAGGCGTACAAAGCGATTTGATTGATGGTTTGAGTTTGAGAAATTTAGATCCAAGACTTAAGGATCGTTTGCAAATTCCAAAAGATGTTAATGGTGTTTTGGTTGATAGTGTTAAAGAAAAGAGCAAAGGAAAAAATTCTGGTTTCCAAGAGGGTGATATTATCATAGGTGTTGGACAAAGTGAAATTAAAAATTTAAAAGATTTAGAACAAGCTTTAAAACAAGTTAATAAAAAAGAATTTACCAAAGTTTGGGTATATCGCAATGGTTTTGCGACTTTGCTTGTGCTTAAATAAAAATAACGGAAGGATTTTCCTTTCGTTATAAATTTTAGTTTAAAATTAAAATTAAGTTTAAAATAAAGGAAAACTATGACAAATATTCTTATGATAGAAGATGATTTAGAATTAGCAGAAATTACAGCTGAATATTTGGAAAAATTTGATATGAAAGTTGATATAGCTCATGAACCTTATATAGGTCTTTCTAAGCTTGCATTAAAAGAATATCAGCTTATCATTTTAGACCTTTCTTTGCCAGGGCTTGATGGGCTTGAAGTGTGTGAAGAGATTCGTAAAAAGTATGATACGCCTATTATTGTTTCAAGCGCAAGACATGATATTACAGATAAGGTTAATGCTTTAGAGCTTGGAGCAGATGATTACCTACCAAAACCTTATAATCCAAAAGAATTACAAGCACGCATTAAAAGTCATTTAAGACGTATTTCAAATACAAAAAGCGCCATAGCAAAAAGTGTAAAAGATCTTGTTTATGATCAATATAAGCATATTATTACCATGAAAGGACAAGAGCTTACTTTAACTAATGCTGAATTTGATATTTTAAGCTATTTGATTAAAAAAGAGGGTGGAGTGGTAAGTCGTGAAGAGCTTGTTTATAATTGTTCTTCTATTAGTGAGGATTCTAGTAATAAAAGTATAGATGTTATTATCAGTAGAATTCGTCAAAAGATGGGAGATGATCCAAAAACTCCAAAATATATTCACTCTATACGTGGAATAGGTTATAAGCTTACTCAATGAATAAATCTTCGATTTTTTATACTATAACTTTTATTTTTATTTTTGCTGGGGTTAGTGTTATACTTGGCTTTTTGTGGCTTATAGAATACGATCAGCAAAATTATACTAGAGAATTAAACACAAAATATTCTTTGATAGCTAATGCAAGGCTCTTAAATTTTGCAGGAGTTATCAGTGAAAAAGAATTTGAAGAGCAGACAAAAAATTATAATAAAATGGATGAGATAACAGAAGCAAAGCAGATCCGTAAAATTCTTTTTAGAGGTGATGTTTTAGCTAGGGTTGAGGTTAACAATGGCTTAATCGAGATTATTTCTTATAATAGACAGGTGTATTTAAATATTATTTATGATGGAAAGGTTTATCTTTATAAGGATCAAGATTATCAAACCTATAGGTATTTTATTATCAAAGCTATAGCTGTAGCTGTGATTTGTATTCTTGTATTGCTTTATATTTATATATTTAAAAAATTAAAACCACTTAAAAGACTTAAAAAACAAATTGATAAATTTGCCCAAGGAAAGCTTGGTGATATAGAAGATGTAAGCACTGGGGTGGATGAAATTTCACAAGTAAGTGAAGCTTTTTATCAAGCTATTGTTCAAATTCGAAAGTTAAACCAATCTCGTCAGTTTTTTTTAAGAAATATTATGCATGAACTCAAAACTCCTATTACTAAAGGGCTTTTAACTTTAGAAATGATAGAAGATAATAAATATAAAGAGCGCTTAAATGGGGTTTTTACTAGACTTGAAATTTTAATTAATGAATTTGCTGCTATTGAGCAAATTACTTCAGGGGCTGCTTTTATAAATAGAAAAAAATACAATATTTTAGATGTTTTAGATGAAGCCAAAGAAATTGCAATGCGAGATGATAGCAATATACGTATTTTTATGGAAGAAAGTTTTTTTGTAAATGTGGATTTTAAACTTTTTACTACGGCGATTAAAAATATGATAGATAATGGTATTAAACATTCTGAAGATGGGTTTGTGCAAATTGATATTATAGATGATTATATTTGTTTTAAAAATCGTGGTCCTGAGCTTAACAATACTTTAGAATACTATACTCAAGCTTTTACTCAAGGATCAAAACAAAAATCAAGTTTTGGATTAGGGCTTTATATTGTAAATACTATTTTAGAAACACATGGAATGAAGCTTGATTATTTATATGAAGATGGGGTAAATTTGTTTTATTTTAGAAATTTAAAAAGTGTTATTGTTAAGGAGTAAATTAATTTTTTTACATAAAAAATGCATTTTTGTGAAAAAACCCTTGACAAAGTTTTTTAATTTCACTATAATCACATTTTACTTTTAAATATTCCGGATTAGCTCAGCGGTAGAGTAGTCGGCTGTTAACCGATTGGTCGTAGGTTCGAATCCTACATCCGGAGCCACTTTTTTAACTCCATTTTTAATATTCATAAATGTATTTTAATATAAAAAATTAATAAGTCTTTATCACAAAAAAATTGTGATAAAGTTTTTTATTTTGTTTGTTTAAGATTTTTGACAATTTTATCTATTTTTTTACTTGCCTTTTGATAATCCCCATCTTTAAGTTCTTCTAGGGCATTAACAGCAAAAGAAAAATCTTCAACTTCATTAAGATAAGCCTCTATGGCTTCTTTTACTATGGTTGATTTTGGTTTAGAAAGATTTTTACTTAAATTATCCAAACGCTCCTTAAGCTCTAAAGGCATTCTAAAAGAATAAGTTTTTACATTGCGTTTCATTTTATCCTCCTTAAGAATATTTTTTGTAAAATTTTATAGCTTGTTTACAAGTTTTACAAGTAAATTTATGACCTTGTAATTCTATTTTTTGATGAATGCTATAAGGAACATCGTGAATTTTACCAGGACAATTACAGGTATAAAGATAAAATTGTGGATGCTCATTATCTTCATCTTCTGCTGCTTCAAAGCTAATATCGCCACCATCATCTGTAGACAAAGAAGAACTTCTCCATTTTTCAACTTTCATGTCTTCATATAGTATGTGTTCTAAAAGCCACTTTTTAGCCACTATATAAAGTTTTTCTTTAAGATCATTGGTTGATTTGATATCTTTGATTAAATTAATCATGGTTTGGATGATTTCTTTATGTATTTTTCGATGTTCTTCTAAATTTGGATAGCCTATTAGCTGCATGTATTTTTCTTCATCATTAAAGTGATCTTTCATATAATTAAAAAATTCAGCCAAAAGTTCTTTGACTTCATTTTTACTTACAGATCTATCTGATACAACTTCAACTTTTGCAGCAAGTTTAAAAAGCTTTTTATGCTGCTCATCAATTTTAGCATTGTGCACACTATAGCTGTTATCCCATTTTGGAAGCATTTTAACTCCTTAAGGAAAAATTTATTTGTATGAAAGGATTATAGATAAAAATAAATTAAATAAAAATGAAATTTTATTAAATAATTGATAAGAATTTTGATACAATGATATATATTTAAGAGATTTGAAGTTAGAAAGATTTAAATTATGGCTGCTAAAATTTTACTTTTAGAAGATGATTTGAGCTTGAGTGAGATCATTGAAGAGTTTTTAAACGATGAGGGATATGAAGTATTTTTATGCGATAATGCGCAAGAAGCTTTAGATATGGCTTATGAAAGATATTTTGATCTTTGGATTTTAGATGTAAAAGTTCCTTTAGGAGATGGATTTTCATTACTTAAAGAATTAAGAAAAAGCGGAAAGCAAACTCCAGCAATTTTCATGACTTCTTTAAACACAACAAACGATTTAAAACAAGGCTTTGACGCAGGTTGTGATGATTATATAAAAAAACCTTTTGAACTTGCCGAGTTATCTATCAGAGTTAAAGCTTTGCTTAAAAGAGCTTTTTCACATAAAAATGAAGATTTTGAAGATTTAGGAGATGGATTTAGATTTGAATTTACTACACAAATTCTTTACCATAATAATAAAGCCTTGACTTTACCGAGTAAAGAAATTAAGCTTTTGTCTTTATTGCTTAAAAATAAAAACAACTTTTTAAGTACAGAGAGAATTTTTGAAGAACTCTGGGATTATGATGAGGAGCCTAGTGAGCTAAGTTTAAGGGCTTATGTGAAAAATTTACGTAAAATTTTAGGAAAAGAAAAAATTATAAATCAAAGAGGCAGGGGATATTGCTATGGCTAAAAAAGTCATTAGGCAAATTTTATTAATCTACCTAACAACTACAGGTATTTTTTTAACTATTTTTTTTGCATTATGGTATCAAAAATTATATGAAGAATTAGTTGTTTTAAAGGGTGCCACTTTGAGAGAAAATCATAGAAACATTGTTATAAGCATCTTAAATTCTCGTTTTACCCCTATAGATATAAGTGCAAAAAATATTGCTCAAAGCACAGCACTAAAATTTGCTATATTTGATGCTAAAAAGATTGTTTTTAGTAATATAGATTTTGATTTAAGAAAGGCAAAGATAGAGCTTAAAGGTAGAGGTATTTGTGATAATAAGGTTTTTTTCCTTGCTCCTATGAGTGCAGATCATTATTTTTTAAGACATGCTAGCAATGAAGAAGTAAATACTAACGATGGTTTGCAAATTTTAATACAGGGTGAAGATGTTGGCAAAGATCTTTTTTGGATTAGAACGAAAGTTTTTAGTTTTGCTATTATGGCTTTTTGCATATTGGGTTTAATATCTTATATTTTAGTAAAAATTGCTCTAAAGCCTTTGGAGGATAAAATCAGCACACTAAATCGTTTTATTAAAGATTCAACTCATGAACTCAATACCCCATTAAGTGTTATTTTGATGAGTATAGAACAACTTGAGCATCAAAATTTAGGAGATAATACTAAATTTACAAGGATTAAGCTTGCTGCAAAAAGTTTATCTCAAGTGTACTCTGATCTTGTTTTTTATAATTTCCCTAATACCTTAGAAACAGAAAAACAAAAATTTGATTTAAGAATACTACTTGAAGAAAGATTGGAATATTTTAAAGTATTTTTTGAGCAAAAAAAAATTACACTAAAGCTTGATTTAAATCAAGCAAATATTTTTGCTCCTAAAAGTCAAATTTCTAAATTGATTGATAATCTTATAAGCAATGCTATTAAATACAATAAAAAAGGTGGAGTAATTTCTATAATTTTAAAAGCCAATTTTTTAAGTATTGCGGATACAGGTTGTGGAATTTCAAAGTCAAATTTAAATCATATTTTTGATAGATATACAAGATTTAATACCGATCAAGGAGGATTTGGTATAGGGCTTTCTTTGGTAAAAAAAGTTTGTGATGATAATGATATTAAGATTATTTGCGAATCTGTAGAAAATCAAGGGAGTGTTTTTAAATTAAATTGGTAATCAGCAAGGAAAATCCTTGCTGATAAGAGGTTAGAGCAGATATTACATCATTCCGCCCATGCCACCCATTCCTCCCATACCGCTCATATCTGGCATAGTAGGCTTATCTTCTTTAATTTCACTAATTGTTGCTTCTGTGGTTAAAAGCATACTAGCTACAGAAACTGCATTGAGTAAAGCTACTCTTTCTACTTTAACAGGATCGATAATTCCACTTTCAAGCATATTAACATATTCACCTTTTGCAGCATCAAATCCTGTGTTTTCATCTTTAGCATTTTCTACGCTATTTACAACCACACCTGCATCAAATCCTGCATTTTCAGCAATTTGTCTTAAAGGTGCTCTTAAAGCTCTTTCAACGATAGCTGCGCCAATTGCTTCATCACCCTGTAGATCAAGTTTGATTTTAGCTTTTGCTTTGATAAGCGCTGCACCACCACCGATTACTATACCTTCTTCAACTGCTGCTTTAGTAGCGCTTAAAGCATCATCAACACGATCTTTTTTCTCTTTCATTTCAGTTTCAGTTGCTGCACCTACTTTAATAACTGCAACACCACCACTTAATTTTGCAAGTCTTTCTTGTAATTTTTCTCTGTCATAATCTGAAGTTGTTTCAGCAATTTGTGCTTTGATTTGATTGACTCTTGCATCGATATTTGCTTTTTCGCCTGCACCATTTACTATGGTTGTATTGTCTTTATCGATGATTACACTAGAAGCTTGTCCAAGATCTTGTATAGTCGCACTTTCAAGAGTTCTTCCAAGTTCTTCAGAAATCACTTCTCCACCTGTTAAAATCGCTATATCTTCAAGCATAGCTTTTCTTCTATCGCCAAAACCTGGAGCTTTTACTGCTGAAATATTAAGAACACCGCGAAGTTTATTTACAACCAAAGTTGCAAGCGCTTCGCCTTCAATATCTTCAGCGATAATTAAAAGTGGTTTGCCTGTTTTTTGAATTTGTTCTAAAACCGGTAATAAATCTTTTAAATTTGCAATTTTTTTATCAAAAAGCAGGATATAAGGGCTTGAAAGCTCTACTGTCATTTTTTCTGCATTAGTGATAAAATAAGGGCTTAAATAACCTCTGTCAAATTGCATACCTTCAACTACATTTAATTCATCATTGATTGATTTTGCCTCTTCAACAGTGATAACACCATCTTTGCCCACTTTTTCCATGGCATCAGCGATTAAATTTCCGATTTTTTCATCAGAGTTGGCTGAGATTGTAGCAACTTGTGCAATTTCTTTTTTATCTTTTACTTCGCGAGAAAGTTTTTTAAGTTCTGCTACTATAGCTTCGCAAGCTTTATCCATACCGCGTTTTACCTCGATAGGATTTGCACCTGCTGTGATATTTCTTAAACCTTCTTTGAAAATTGCATGAGCTAAAACCGTTGCAGTAGTTGTTCCATCGCCTGCTTGATCAGCTGTTTTACTCGCTACTTCTCTTACGAGTGAAGCACCCATATTTTCAAGACTATCTTTAAGCTCTACTTCTTTAGCAACACTTACGCCATCTTTAGTAATGCTTGGAGCACCAAAGCTTTTTTGGATTAAAACATTGCGTCCTCTTGGCCCCATAGTTACTTTTACTGCGTCATTAAGTTTTTTAACGCCCTCGTAAAGTTTATTTCTTGCTTCATCTGAAAAAATAATTTCTTTTGCCATTTTTTATCCTTTTTTATAAATTATTTTAAAATTCCTAAGATATCATCTAAATTTAAAACTAAATATTCATTATTATCAAGTTTAATTTCTGTTCCACCGTATTTAGCAAACACGATTTTATCACCATTTGCAATATCAGTGATTTCTTTACTTACTGCTACTACTTCACCCATTAAAGGCTTTTCTTTAGCATTATCTGGTATAATTATGCCTGAGGCTGTTGTTTTAGTTTCTTCTACGCGTTTAACTAGAACACGCTTTCCTAAAGGTTGAAAATTCATTTTTGTCCATCCTTAAAAATATTGATTTTAGCACTCTTTAATTTAGAGTGATAATATCATACTATAAAAAATGAATTTTGTCAATACTTTAAATTAAAATATTTATAAAAGTTTAGTTTTATAGACTAAAGTTATTTTATAAAATAAACTAAAGGATAAAAATGAAAAAGATTTTTTATGGCATTGTAGCTTTTGTTGTTGTGCTTTTAATCGCTCTTTGTACCATACTTTTTACAAGTTTTGGTAATAATATAGTGGCAAATATAGCACAAAAAAAGATCAAAGAAAATGCGGGATTAGATGTAAATATCACGCGTTTTAATTTGCGTTTTTCAAGTCTTGAACTGCAAGCAAATATTGCAAATATGGCAGATTTCAATCTCAAGGGAGCTTTGAGTCCTTTTAAGCTTGGATTTGATCTTGACTATCTTATTTCTTTAAAGCAAAATTATGCTAAAAATTTAGGTTTAAATTTAAATCAAAACCTTTCTTTTGGCGGTAAAATTCAAGGCAAGGCAAGTGATTTTACTTTAGATGGAAGGGGTTACTTACTAGGTTCAAATGTATTTTTAAATGCGAGAATGTATAATTACAGCCCTATCGCTTTAAATTTAGATGCAAAAAATCTTAAGATAGAAGAAATACTTCATCTTTTATCTTATCCTAGTTATGCTAAAGGTTTTTTAAATGCTCAGGCAAAAATTTCAGCACAGAATTTAAAACCTGATGGAAATATTATCATAAAACTTGATACAAGCTATATAAACTACGAGGCGATAAAAAAAGATTTTTCTTTAGACTTGCCTTTAAATTCTAATCCTAAAGCAGAAATTTTAGCCAATGTTAAAGAAGATAAGATTTATGCTGTAAGTAAAATTTACAATGATTATCTTAACTTACAAACCCAAAAAACTCTTTATGATATGAGTAAGAATATTTTAAGTACTGATTTTAATTTAAATATTCCTTCTCTTGCAAAGCTTGAAAAACTTACAAAAACTAGATTAAATGGTAGTTTGGGCGTGATAGGCGAAACAAGTGTTGTAAATAATGCCTTATCAAGTTTAAATGCTCAAGTTATCGGACTTGGTGGAGAGGTAAAGGCAAGTTTGAAACATAATAAAATTTTTGCAGATATTAATGAAGCAAGTTTGGAAAAATTATTAGCTCTTGCAGGATATGGAGCCTTAGTTTCTGGAAATTTAAATGCTAAACTTTTAAATGCGGATTTGGATTTTTCTAATTTCGATCTTGAGGCAAAAATAAACAATGCAAAGATTAACACCAATGAGCTTAAAAAAATTGCTAAAATAGAACTTCCAAATACAATTTTTAGTCTTGATGCTAAAGCAAATGCAAAAAATAGTAATATTTCTTACAATGCTTTACTTGCTTCAAATTTACTTAATATCAAAAAACTTCAAGGAACTTATAATTTAAAAAATAGTGAGTTAAATACAGATTTAAATGCTTTTATTGATGATTTGTCTCAGTTTAGTGCTATAGCGGGACAAAAATTACAAGGTAAGGCAGATCTTAATGCAAAAGCTCATATTATAGGTACTCAAATACAAAATTTAAATGCAAATGCAAATTTGGCAGATGGCGTAATCAAAGCTGATTCAAATGGTAAAAAACTTGATTTGAACATTGATAAACTTGATTTATCTAAACTTTTTGTTATAGCAGGTATGCCAAATTATGCCAGTGGGGTTGTTAATGCAAAAGTTAATTTAGATAATATCGATTTTAACAACCTTAATGGTAAAGCAAATTTAGAGGCTAAAGGCATTTTAAATGCTGCAACTTTAAGTAAAATTTTAAATAAAAATTTTCCAAACAATACAAGTTATGATTTAAATACCAAAATTAATTTTAAAAACAATATCGCTCAATTTGATTCTGTTTTAAATTCATCTTTAGCTGATCTTACAAAACTACAAGGAAGTTTTGATATAAGCAAAATGCTTTTAAATTCGGATTTTAATTTAAAGATAAATGATTTTTCAAAACTAGGCTTTTTGTTAGATAGAAAACTTAAAGGTAAGGCAGAATTTAATGGAAAGGTAGGTTTTGATAAGAGTTTAAATTTTGTTGTAAATAGTCCAAATTTATTTGAAGGGAGGCTTCAAAGCACATTTAAAGATAACCTTTTGCTTGCTGATTTAAACGGAGTGGATTTAAGTAGTCTAGCTCAGGGTTTGGATTTTATGGATATTTATCAAGGTAAGGCGGACATGAAGGCAAATTACAATCTTTTAAGCGAAGAAGGCGAGGTTAATTTGGATATGAAAGAGGGTAAATTAAAACCAAATCTTATTACCAATGCTTTAAAAATTTTAACATTAAAAGATATTACAGATGATGTTTATCGTACTGCTAATGCTAAAGCTTTGATTAAAAAAGAAAATATCAAACTTGATCTTAATATGCAAGCAGATCGTTCTTATATTTTAGTACAATCAGGAGCTTTAAATTCTAAAAGTGGAGCTTTAAATTTGCCTTTTGATATTAAACTCGATAGAGCTAATTTTAAAGGAAGTATTACAGGAACTACAGAAAATCCTAAAGTAAATTTAAATGCAGGAAGTGTTTTAAATTCTATTAAAAATGTAGTAGGTGGCGGCGTGAGTGATGGTGCTAAAAATACAGGCAATAAAGTGGATAAAGCGGTAAATAAATTATTAAATAAGATTTTCTAAGGTAAAAAATGTTTAATGGACTCATAAGAGAAATTGCCAAAGTTCAATCTTATCAAAACAATACTTTAAGTTTAACAGCTAAGCATCGTCCAAATCTTGGCGATAGTATAGCTGTAAATGGAGCTTGTTTGAGTGTGACAAAACTTTATGAGGGAGGTTTTGAAGTGGAACTTTCTCGCGAAAGTCGCACTCATATAGCTATAGAGAATTTAAAAGATAAAGTTCATATAGAACCTGCTTTAAGATATGGCGATAGAATCGATGGACATCTTATGCAAGGGCATATTGATTTTATTGGTATACTTGAAAAGATTCAAAAGGATGAAAATGGAGTGGATTTTCATATAACTTTACCTAAAGAAGCTATGAAATTTATGGCAGAAAAAGGAAGTATAGCTGTTGATGGGGTAAGCCTTACTATCAATGAAATTTTAAAAAATGGTATTAGGCTTACTATTATTCCTATTACTTTTAAAGAAACGCTTTTTAAGGACTATCAAGTAGGTAGAAAAATAAATATAGAAAGCGATTTGCTTGCTCGTTATATTTATGCACAATTACAAGGTAAAAACAAAGGATTATCATGGGAAGAAGTGGAAAGAATTTCTTATCTTTATTAGAAAATGATAAAGTCGGTATTTTTTGTGCTTTTGATAAGGATTATAATGTTTTTAGGGCTAAAATTCATAATGAGAATTTATTTTCTCATTTAGGTTTTAAAGATATTGAAAAATGTGTTTTTATGGATCAAATTCACTCTCATAAAGTTATCATTTATGATGAAAATTTGAAAAATCTCAGTTGTGATGGACTTATAAGTAAAGAAAAAAATACTGCTCTTTGTGTCTTAAGTGCGGATTGTCTGCCTTTGATCTTATATCATGAAAGTGGCATTATAGCAGCTTTGCATTCAGGTAGAAAAGGAAGCTTTGAAAATATCCTAAAAGAATGCGTTGATCAAATTACTATGCAAAATTCACATTTAGATAAGAATAAATTTCATCTTTTTATTTTACCTGGAATTTGTGCTAAAAATTATGAAATAGATGGAGAAATTTTAGAATTTGCTAAAAAAGAATTTAAAGAATTTGTTCAAGATAATAAACTTGATTTAAAAGCCTTGGTAAAATTTCAAGCTCAAAATTTAGGCATTGAAAATATTAAAGATTGTGGAATTTGTAGTTTTGATGATGAGAGTTTTTTTTCTTATCGTCGCGATAAAACGCCTAAGCGTTTTGTGAGCGTGGTTTATTTAAAGGATTAAAATGTATGAAAGAAAAGATTTAAGAGTGTTAAAAATCATTCAAAAAGCTAGAGAATTTGGCGATGGGGATTTGTTAAATGAAGCTTTGGTGAAACAATTAATTGATGCAGATTTTTGTGAAATTAGTGAAAAAGAAAAAGAAGAGCTTGCAACTCTTCTAAATTCTTTAATCAATGCAAAAGATAAAGCGTTGTTGAGTAATTAAAATTCTATATAGTTTTCAAAATCTTCTTCTTTTGGGGGATTAGGTTGATTCGAGGCTAGGGCTTCTTTAACAACCTGCTCGTATCCAGCTATGATATGTTTAAAATTCTCTTTTGCTTTTCCACTAAGTTCTGATTTGGCGATTTTTACAACAGATGCAGGATTTATAGCTTTATTATTTAAATATACTCCAAAATGCAAATGAGGCCCTGTGCTCATACCTGTTGAACCAACATATGCAATTACTTGTCCTTGATTTACCTTTTGTCCGTTTTTAATTTTTGCAAAACGACTAAGATGAGCATATAAAGTCATATAACCTGAGTCATGCTTGATTTGAATTACATTTCCATAACCACCTTTTGTGCCTATAAAGGTTACTATTCCTTTGCCAGCACTTTTCACAGGAGTTCCAGTAGGTGCAGCATAGTCTATACCAAGATGGGCACGATAGCGTTTTAATATAGGATGATATCTTGCTGTTGTAAAAGGAGAAGAAATTCTAGTGTAATTCACAGGTTTTGTAAGTAAAAAAGATTCTAATTCTTTGCCATCACGATCATAGAATATATCATTATAAGAAAAGACTTCTCTAGCGCTTTTATTGATTTCTACCATTGCCATTTTTATATTTATATCACCCCAAAGTTTACCCATGCGTCTTTTTTGTTCATAATATAGGGTTACTTCATCACCTTTTTGGATATTGCGAAAATTTATACTTCCTCGAAAAGCACGAACCATAGCACGAGCTAAAGTACTGCTACCACTTTCTTCATAGACATCTTGATAAGCAGAGCTTTTAATGGTTAAATGTAAAATTCTATCTTCTTTTTGATAAGATACAGGAGTAAAAGCAAGAGTGTATTGTCTATCTTTATCTTTATAGATATGAATTTGTAAATCATCACTAATTGGAATTAAAACTTGTTCTATGTTGTTGTTTTCATCTTTTAAAACTTGATATTTTATTTTATAGGCTATATCAGAAGCAAGTTCTTGATCTTCTCTATCAAGTCCATAATAAAGCGACATAGGTATGGAATTTCTTTGTAAGAATTTAAGCAAGGTATCTCCATTATCCCAAGTTAGCTCTTCAACACTTAAAGCTGCAAAACTTTGAACAACAAAAATAAATAAAAGCAATAATTTTTTCATGAGATAACCTTAATTTTTAAAAGAATTTTGAAATTTGAAAGCTATATTTTACTTTATTTTTCTTACAATTGCTTAACAAAAAAGGATTATAATTCTATAAATTTTTATTTAAGGAGCAAATTTGTTTAAAACTATAGTGTGTTTTTTAGCTTTAAACCTTAGCCTCTTTGCGGTTGGATTTGATTTAAAACCTATAAAAAGTGAACTTGTAAAAGTTGATGATATTTATGGTTATATTAAAGATAGTGATGATATAAAACTTTATTCAAGTGGCGTAGTAGTGCAACATTTTAGCAATTCGCAAAGTATCATCGCTAGAGCAAGTGTTATAGATAAAAAAAATGGTTTGGCAAAATTAGAATTTAGTGTTTTTTCAGCTCTTAAGCAAGATGCTTTGCCTTTACCAAATGTTTTACCTAAAGTAGGTGATGAGGTTGTTTTAAATTTTCTTTATGATAGAGGATTGGTAATTGCTCCTGATGAACAAACTTATAATGAACTTGTTAGAGAATTTCCGCAGATATATTTTACCCATATTGATATTTTTGGAGCACAATTAATTAGAACGGCTACTCTTTCTCCTAAGCGTTCAGATCTTAGGCAATTTTGTGATGATAATGCGGTCGGCATTTTGGTTGTGGCTTTGGAAAATCATGCAGAAGTTGTGGATTGTCAAGATTTTAATAAGCTTTATGAAGTGCCTATAAGCAAGCCAACTAGCGTTCAGGTTCCTTTTTATTCTCGTATAGGTGGATATAAAAGTAATTTTTTTGATTTTAACTCTCAAGAAATAGGAAATTATTATAGGTATTATGATGCTTTGATTAATCTTCCTAAGGTGCAATAAACATGAAAAAAGAATTTGAACAATATTTTAAACGATTTTTAGGAGAAGAAAACGCTTATTTTGATGAAATTCACAAAAGAGCTTATAGCTATGATGCGACAAAAAAACATTATTTACCTGATGGGGTTCTTTTTCCAAGAAATGAAGAAGATATTGCTCAAATTTTAAAATTTTGCAATGAAAATAATATCATAGTCATACCTCGAGGCTCAGGATCTGGTTTTACAGGAGGAGCTTTAGCTGTTAATGGCGGGGTGGTGCTTGCTTTTGAAAAGCATATGAATAAAATTTTAGAAATTGATCTTGAAAATTTAGTGGCTGTTGTGCAACCTGGGGTTATTAATATACATTTACAAAAAGAAGTGGCTAAATATGGACTTTTTTACCCACCTGACCCTGCTAGCATGGAGTATTCAAGCTTAGGGGGTAATGTAAGCGAAAATGCTGGGGGAATGAGAGCTGCAAAATATGGCATTACAAAAGATTATGTGATGGCTTTAAGGGCTGTTTTGCCTAGCGGAGAAATCATTCGTGCAGGGAAACGCACTATTAAAGATGTAGCAGGTTATAATTTGGCAGGAATTTTAATCGCTAGTGAAGGTTCTTTGGCAGTTTTAAGTGAGCTTACTTTAAAATTAATACCTTTGCCTAAATTTAAAAAAACTGCTTTTGCTATTTTTCCAAGTGTAAAAAGTGCTATGAATGCGGTTTACAAAAGTCTTGCTAGCGGTGTAAGTCCTGTATCTATGGAATTTTTAGACAATCTTAGCATTAGAGCAGTTGAGAGCAAATTTAATAAAGGTTTGCCTATAGAAGCTGGAGCTATTTTGATTGCTGATGTGGATGGTAATGTTAAAGAGGCTATTGATGAGGATTTAAGAAATTTAGAATATTATTTTTTAGAAGCTGGCGCTAGCGAATTTAAAATAGCAAAAGATGAACAAGAAACCGCAGATATTTGGTTTGCTAGAAGAAATTGTTCTCAAAGCATTGCCATGTATGGAACTTTAAAACTTAATGAAGATATTACAGTTCCGCGTTCTAAACTACCTACTTTACTTGAAGGTATAGATGAGATTTCTAAAAAATATGGTTTTAAAATTCCTTGTTTTGGACATACAGGGGATGGAAATGTGCATACTAATGTTATGGTTCCTGATAAAAATGATAAAGAGCAGGTGAAAAAAGGCTATGAAGCTGTGGAAGAGATTTTTAAATTAACAGTGAAACTTGGAGGAACTTTAAGCGGAGAGCATGGTATCGGACTCTCTAAGGCACCTTTTATGAATTTAGCTTTTTCTGAAGCCGAAATGAATTTAATGAGAAATATTAAAAAAGCTTTTGATCCAAATAATATACTAAATCCTTTTAAAATGGGACTTTAGAAGGTGAAAAATTTTTTTACTATTTTACTAAATTTGCGTGATAAGGAAATTTTAAATTATGCAGCAGCGCTTAGTTTTTATACTGTATTATCTTTAATACCTATTTTATTTGTATGTTTTTCTGTTTTTACGCAAATTTCCAGTTTTAAAGCTTATTATGAAAAAGCAAAGCAAGTAATTTTTGCTTTTTTAATACCAACGCAACAAGATGTTGTTGCTACCTACATCGATACTTTTTTAAAAAATAGTGTAAATTTGGGTATTGTAGGTCTTATTGCTATGGCATTTACTTCTTTAGCTTTTTTTTCAGGCTATGATTTTGTAATCAATCGCATTACTAAAAATGAACCTAAAGGACTTTGGCAAAGTATTAGTTCTTATTGGACTCTTTTAACTCTTGTTCCTTTGGGGCTTGGGCTTAGTTTTTATATTTCAGGTTTTATCCAACAAACTTTAGATGATTATAAAATAGGGTTTAATTTTTTTGAAATTTTACCCTTTGTAATTATTTGGGGTTTATTTTTTATATCTTATTCAAGTTCTGTTCATAAGGGAACTCTTAAAAGTTTAGCTTTAGTATCTTTTGGAGCGGGTACTATTTGGTATATAGGAAAAAATTTATTTGTATATTACGTGGTATATAATAAAACATACGCTAGCGTTTATGGATCTTTTTCTACTATTTTATTCTTTTTTATTTGGATTTATATTTCTTGGATTATTTATCTTTTTGGGCTTAAACTCTATTATTTTCTAAATCACAATCATAATGAAGGGAATAAAATTCGCAAAAATACAAAGAAAAGCTAGATATTTAAATCGCACAGAGATTAAAGAAGCAATAAGATAACTTATAAAAATCCAAAATGGGATATGGATATTAGTTCCATAAATTTTAAATTTAAAAAATTCATCTAAGATAAAATTGAGCAAATCTCCATAGTTTATAAGATGCAAAAATAATACTAAAGGATAAAATATTACAAAAATTCCACTCAAAATAATACCTAAAATTTGTTGGTAGCTTATAAGTGGAAAAAAATAAAGCACAGGTAAAACCATAGCAAAAAAAGTCCAAATATTAAGCAAAATAATATTTATAAGATTATTAAATTTATTTGCAAAATGATGCATATATAAAAAAATATAAAAAACACCTAAAATAGAAAATAAAAATCCAATACTAAATAAAAGTCTAGGGTAAAGAGAAATGCACAATAAAATACTACAAAAAAGCGTAACGAAATTAATGATTTTTATATTTTTACACAATAGATAAAAAATCCAAAAAGCCATAATCAAGGAGCGCACAAAAGAAGGGACAAATCCTATTAAACAAGCATAAGCTAAAAGTAGTGCAAAAATTAAAATACTTAAATCTAAACGTAAATTTCTATAAGGAAAATATCTTTTTTGGAAAAAACTATAGATTGGAGCTAAAATAAAGAAAATTAAACTAAAAAGTAAGCCTATGTGATAACCGCTAATTGCTATAAGGTGTGCTATACCGTAGTAATTTACATCGTTTCTAAGCTCTAAAGATATGGGCAGTGCAAAAAATAAAGCACCATAAAATTCTTTAATCTTTTCATTTGTATGTTGATTTAAGAAGTAAGATATAATGGGATTGTATTCTTTTTCTTTTAATTTTTCAAAATCATAAGAAGGTGCGTAAAAACTTTTACTCAGATAGTCTTTAAAGTTAATATTATGGGTGATAATTCTAAGGCTTAAAAATTGATTCTTGCTTAAATTTAAATCCTTAAAACTTGTAGTATAAAAAGTGAAGTTTTCAGTTTGTAACTTTAAAACCCAGTATTTTTTATTTTTTTTATTATATTTTATATATTGGTGCGTTAATAGAGCGTTGTCTATAAGGTAATGTTTTTGGTTTTTAAAGTTTAAAAAATTATTATATTCTAAAAGGATATTAAAAATAAAAATAACAACAACAGAGAAAAATAAATAATGAAATTCTTTAAAAGAGTAAGAAAAAGAATTCCATAGAGACATTATTTTTTAGAAAATTTACTTAAATAAAGCCAAATTATTCCGGCTAAAAATAATAAAAATAAAGGAGCAGCATAAGGATATAAACTCAGTTTATCAAAAATTGCTTCAATAACATACCCAAAAGTATAAGCAGTAAAACCTAGAACAATAGCCCATGCCAAACTAGCTAGAGTATTGATAATAAAAAATTTAATAAAATTATATTTTGCCATACCTGCAGCTATGGGAATGAAAGTTTTTAAACCATAAATAAATTTTTGAGTTACAAGTAAAATAATTCCATGTTGTTTTGTTTTTATCATAGCAAGGGCTATCTTGCGTCGGTGTTTTTTAAAATAAGGCATAATGTCTTTTTTATAATATTTTCCAAGTATAAAAAGCAAAGTTGAACCTATGGTATTAGCAATAAAAGCAAGAGCAATGCAAAAACTAAGATCCATTTTTCCTTGAGAACTTAAAACTCCTGCAGCTAAAATTCCAACCATCCCGCCCCCTAAAGAGTAAAAGAATAAAACAATATAACCATATTTTATTAAAGTATCAATCATATCTTGCATAATAAACCTTATTTAGCGTATTCTACAGCTCTAAGTTCACGTATAACATTGACTTTAATTTCACCAGGATATTGCATTTTTTCTTGAATTTCAGCTGCTATTTCCTTAGCTAAAAGTACACTTTCATCATCATTAACAAGCTGAGCATTGGCTATGACGCGAATTTCTCTTCCGGCATTGATTGCATAGGCATTTTTAATTCCTTCTTTACTTTTAGCGATATCTTCTAGCTCACTGACTCTTTTTAAGAAAGCTTCTAACACTTCTCTTCTAGCTCCAGGTCGTGCAGCACTTAAAGTATCTGCTGCACAAACAGCTGCTGATTCTATGCTTGTAGCTTCTTCGTGTCCATGATGTGCGTAAATAGCATTGATTACTACAGGATGCTCTTTGTAGCGTTTGCAAAGTTCTGCACCTAAATCCACATGAGATCCTTCAAAATCATGGGTTAATGCTTTTCCTATATCATGTAAAATTCCCGCACGACGTGCTAAATTCTCATCTCCACCACACTCAGCAGCAATGATTCCTGCAAGGTGAGCCACTTCCAAAGAATGTGCTAAAGCGTTTTGTCCATAGCTTGCTCGGTATTTGAGTTTTCCTATGAGTTTTACAATTTCAGGGTGTATTTTATTTAAACCTAGATCCATAACTATGGTTTCGCCTTCTTCTAGAATGGCACTATCAAATTCTTTACACACTTTTTCGTGAATTTCTTCTATGCGCGCGGGTTGAATTCTGCCATCTTCAACTAAAAGTTCTATAACTTTTGTAGCAATAGCACGGCGATAAAGATTAAAACAACTTACTATAATAGCACCTGGTGTATCATCGATGATAATATCAACACCTAAAACCATTTCCAAGGTTTTAACATTGCGCCCTTCTTTACCAATGATACGTCCTTTAAGTTCATCGTTTTTAATGTTAATAACATTGATAAGTCTTTCAGCTGCAAATTCACCTGCAAAACGAGAAGTAGCTTGAGCAATGATGAAATTAGCTTTTCTTTTAGCTTCATTTTTTGCTTCTTCTTCATATTTTCTTACTATATGTGCAATTTGCTCGCGAGAATTTTCTTCTACTTTTTTAAGAATGATTTCTTTGGCTTCATTTTGTGTAAGTCCTGTCGAATGTTCTAAAATTTTTAAAACATCGTCAAGTTTTTCTTGATATTTATTTTTTAATTTATCAACATCAGATTGTAAGTTTTGAATGTGTTTTTGTGACTTGCAAAGGTATTCTTTATCTTCTTTTAGTTTTTCTTCTTCTTGCTGAAGTTTTTGTTCTTTTTTAGAAAGATCATCAAATTTTTGATTAAAATCTTTTTGAATTTTGTGAGTTTTTTCTTCGTATTTTTTTTTAACTTCTAATTCTGCATTAAGAATTGAATTTTTTGCATCTTTTAAAATAAGCTCCGCTTCGTATTCTATAGCTTTGGCTTTAGCTTTGGCTTGTTCTACGAAAATTTCATATTTGGCATCATTGATTTTTTTTGCAACTAAATATCCTATACCGAGTCCGACTATAGCGGCTATAAGTGCGATAAGTGATTCTATCATTTTTTCTTTCTTTCTTGTAATATTTTTTATAAGGGTTTATGTATAATTTTCCTGAAATATCATGCTTTTGTGTTAGATTATTTTGACTTAAAGCATCTATACTTTGGACAAATATTATATGAGGCTTGTAATTTAAATTTTCAAAAAATCTATCATAAAAACCTTGCCCATGTCCTATTCTTTTTAAATTTTTATCGACGCCAATTACAGGCACAATAGCTAAATCAATTTTTGCTTTAAAAAAAGAATCTATAGGCTCTAAAACCCCAAACCTTTTTTTAATAAAAGGCAATCTTAATTTTACAATTTTTAAACTTTTATCTTGCATAAATGGAACAAAAAGTTTGTAATTTTTATTTAGAATATGGCGAAATTTTATTAAGTTTGGTTCATAATGCAAAGGAATAAAAATTAAAATATTTTTAGCTTTAAATAGCTTTATTATTTTAAGACATTCTTTAAATATTTTATAATCTTGTTTGAAATTTAGTTTTGAATGTTTGAAAAGGCGTATTTTTTGCAATGCCCTAAAATCTGTTTTTTCCATTAATATGCCTTTAAAAAAATATTATCTTATGTATGTTATAATTTTAGCATTTTTATAAAGAAGAATAAAGGATTGATAAATAATGAAGATTAAAAAAATACTTTTACTAGTGGCAATATCTTGTTTGTTTGTTGCTTGTAGCAATGATAAAGAAAAGCAGCAAAATGATGTAAATTTAAGCACCGAGGCAAGTATAAATCAAAGTGATGATATGAATTTTAAACTTAATTTGATTGATGGAGGATCAATTTCAGTTAAAAAAGAAAATACCGTTTTAAATTTCAACGATGAAGATAAGGCAACTTTGTTTGTATTTTTTACCACTTGGTGTACCCCTTGCATTGCTGAAATCCCTCATCTTAATAAATTACAAGAAAAGTATAATAATGATTTTAATATAGTTGGGGTTTTATTAGAAGATAAATCTAATGATGAGATTCAAAAATTTATAGAACAGCATAAAATATCTTATAAAGTCGCTAATGGTGAAAATAACTATCTTTTAGCTAAAGCTTTAGGCGGGGTAAATGGAATTCCTACCATGTTTCTTTACAACAAGCATTCTAAATTGATTAATCAGTATTTAGGGCTTATTCCTGAAGAAATGCTAGAAATTGATATACAAAAGGCTATACTTTAATGTTTAATTTTTTTAAAAAAGGACTTGCAAAAACTCTTGAAAATATTGTTGGAGTTAAAGGAGAGAATAAAAAGATAACCAAAGATTTGCTTGAAGAAATTTTGCTTGAAGCAGATGTAAGTTATGAAATAGTTGAAGAGATAATTTATTATTTACCACCTCAAAATGAAGTAAAAAAAGAAGATTTAAAGCGTGTTATGGGTTCTTATTTTCTTTATGAAAAAAAAGAAACCAATCAAGAAAAACCTTTTGTAGAGCTTATTTTAGGAGTAAATGGAGCAGGAAAAACAACAAGTATTGCCAAGCTTGCTTATTTATACAAAAACCAAAATCAAAAAGTGATTTTAGGAGCGTGTGATACTTTTAGAGCAGGTGCGATTGAGCAATTAAAACTTTGGGCGCAAAAAGTGGATGTAGATATAGTTTTAACTGCACAAGGGCATGATCCTTCAGCGGTTGCTTTTGATACCATTTCTAAAGCAAAAGCAAAGGATTTTGATAGAGTTATTATCGATACAGCAGGGCGTTTGCAAAATCAAAAAAATTTAGCTCATGAGCTTGAAAAAATTGTAAGAATTTCAAACAAAGCTTTAGAAGGCGCACCCCATAGAAAAATTTTAGTTTTAGATGGAACACAGGGAAATGCTGGAATTTTACAAGCTAAAGCTTTTAATGAGCTTGTAAAACTTGATGGTGTGATTATCACAAAGCTTGATGGGACAGCTAAAGGGGGTGCACTTTTTAGTATAGCAAGAGAGCTTGAGCTTCCTATTTTTTATGTAGGCGTGGGTGAGCAAATGACGGATTTGCAAGAATTTAATGCAAATGCTTACTTAGATACTTTATTAGATCCTATTTTTGAATAATGGCAAAAAATAAAGCACTTTTTGAATGTCAAGCCTGTGGAAATCAACAAAGTAAATGGCTTGGAAAATGTCCTGATTGTGGAGCTTGGGATAGTTTTGTAGAATTAAAAGCTGAGCGGATTAAAGTTTTAAAAGAGCTTGCACAAGTTAGTATGAAAACAAGTGAAGCTGTTTGTATTGAAGATGTGGAGTTAGAACATTTTACAAGATACAGCACAGATGATAATGAGCTTGATTTGGTTTTAGGTGGAGGGCTTGTTGAAGGTTCTTTAGTGCTTATAGGCGGAAGTCCAGGTGTGGGAAAATCTACGCTTTTGTTAAAAATTGCTTCAAATTTAGCTAAACAGGGTAAAAAAGTGCTTTATGTAAGTGGCGAAGAAAGTAAAGCCCAGATTAAATTAAGAGCTGATCGTCTTGAGGCTAATACTCCGAATTTATTTTTACTTACTGAACTTTGCCTTGAAAATATTTTAGAAGAATTGCACAAAAAAGATTATAGCATTCTTATCGTTGATTCTATACAAACTCTATATTCAAATAAAATCACTTCAGCAGCAGGAAGCATCACTCAGGTGCGTGAGATTACTTTTGAACTTATGCGTGTTAGCAAGGCTTATAATATCAGTACTTTTATCATAGGGCATATTACTAAAGAAGGTGCTATAGCAGGGCCTAGGGTTCTTGAGCATATGGTAGATGTGGTGCTTTATTTTGAAGGAGATGCTACTAAAGAAATCAGACTTTTAAGAGGCTTTAAAAATCGTTTTGGTGGAACGAATGAAGTAGGTATTTTTGAGATGACTGCTAAGGGTTTGATCAGTGCAAAAGATTTGGCAAATCGTTTTTTTACTCGTGGAAAGGCTATTTCAGGAAGTGCTTTAGGTGTTGTGATGGAAGGATCTCGTGCCTTGGTTTTAGAAGTTCAAGCTTTAGTGTGTGAAAGTTCTTATCCAAAACGCAGCGCTACAGGATATGAAAAAAATCGCTTAGATATGCTTTTGGCTTTGCTTGAAAGAAAACTTGGAATTCCTTTAGGGCATTATGATGTATTTGTAAATATTAGCGGCGGAGTAAAAGTAAGTGAAACTGCTGCGGATTTGGCTGTGGTTGCTGCGATTATTTCAAGTTTTAAAAATCGCCCTTTGAGCAAAGATAGTATTTTTATAGGAGAGCTTAGTTTAAATGGAGAAATTAGAGAGGTTTTTAGCCTTGATACGCGTTTAAAAGAAGCTAAAATGCAAAAATTTAAAAATGCCATTATTCCTTCTAAGCCTTTGGAAGATATAGGGCTTAAGTGTTTTGTTGCCAAAGAACTTTCACAAGTTTTAGAATGGATGTAAATTTTCATTAAAATATAAGTAAGATTTTGCTAAAATTCCGAGTTTAGAATAAAATTTTTGAGGAAACCATGAAAGATTTATTTTTATTTAGCTCTTTGCTTGATGCAAGTCATACTTTTTCTTATTTTTTTCACATAGGTTTGGTAGCTTTAATTGCTGTTATAGTGGCTATGATGGCTACTCGTTCTATGCAACTTGTTCCACGCGGTATGCAAAATTTAGGCGAGGCTTTTTTAGAGGGAGTTTTATCTATGGGTAGCGATACCATGGGAAGTGAAAAAGGTGCAAGAAAATATCTTCCTTTGGTTGCAACTTTGGGGATTATAGTGTTTTTTAGTAATATTATAGGCATAATACCTGGTTTTCACTCTCCAACTGCAAGTTTAAATTTGACTTTGTCCTTGGCTATTATAGTTTTTGTATATTATCATTTTGAGGGTATTAGGGCACAAGGTTTTGTAAAGTATTTTGCTCATTTCATGGGACCTATTAAACTTTTAGCTCCTTTGATGTTTCCTATAGAGATAGTCTCTCATCTTTCTCGTGTGGTTTCTTTGTCCTTCCGTTTGTTTGGAAATATTAAAGGTGACGATTTATTTTTGATGGTAATTTTAGCTTTAGTTCCTTATATAGCTCCACTTCCTGCTTATGTGCTTTTAACTTTTATGGCATTTTTACAAGCTTTTATTTTTATGATTTTAACTTATGTATATTTAGCGGGTGCAACTGTTGTTGAGGAAGGTCATTGATCTATATTTTAGAATTTTTCAAAGGTGCATCTTTAGCTTTAATGCTTTTTGGCGCACTTTTCTTCTTTTTTAAATATAATTCTTTTTTCTATCTTTGCTTGGGTATTATACCAGGTTTGCTTTTATCTTTAATTTTTGTTTTACTTATAGAAAACCATAAGCTAAAAAATGAAAATAAGTTAAGATAAAAGCAAAAAATAGTTTATTTTCTAAGCATGAAGCTCTTCTTTAAGCAAATGCTTTACAGCTTCATAAATTTTAATAGCCGCTTTGGATTTATTCATAGTATAAAGATGAATTCCATCTACGCCACTTGTGATTAAATCGACAATTTGATCGCAAGCATAAGCGATACCTGCATCTTCTAAAGCCAAAGCATTATTTTCATATTTTTCTAAAATTTTAACAAATTTAGGAGGGATTTTAGCTCCGCAAAGTTGAGAAATTTTTAAAACCTGTCTTTTGTTAGTAATAGGCATAATACCTGCGTAAATAGGTATGTCAATACCTGCTAAAGCACAATTTTGTTTAAAAGTATAAAAATCTTCATTATCGTAAAAAAGTTGAGTAATGAGCTTGTCTGTTCCTGCATTTACCTTAGTTTTAAGATGGTGTATATCCTCGATGAAATTTTTAGATTCATTATGTTTTTCAGGATAGCATGCGGCATAAATTTCAAAGTATTCTTGTTTTTTTATAAAAGAAATTAAATCACTAGCATAAGAAAAATCTTTACTTTTTTCTAAATTTTCACATATATCGCCTCTTAGAGTAAGAATTTGATTAAGATTTTTTTCTTTGCATTTTTGAAGTATCTGAGTGATTTTTTCTTTACTAGAATGGATGCAAGGTAAATGCACTATGCTAGGAATTTGATATTCTTCCTGGATTAAGCTTGCAACTTCTAAAGTATTTTGTGAGTTAATAGAGCCTCCAGCTCCAAAGGTTACGCTGATAAAATTAGGGCTTAATTGCCCTAAATCATCTAAGATAGCATGAAGATTTTTGATATTTTCATCCTTTCTTGGTGGAAAAACTTCAAAAGAAAAACTACACATGAAAACTCCTTATAATTGTTCTCGTATTTTTTGCGTAGCCGTAACTAAATTTTTAAGAGAGGCTATAACTTCTTCATAGGCTCTTGTTTTAAGTCCGCAGTCTGGATTGATCCAAATTTGCTCCTTAGGTAATTTGTTTAAAATTTTTTCTATAGTTAAACTTAATTCTTCTACGCTTGGAACTCTAGGGCTATGTATATCATAAACTCCTGGTCCCACCTCAGTTTTAAAACGAATAGCTTTTAGGGTATCTAAAAGACTTAAGTTTGATCTTGAAGCTTCAAAAGAAATCACATCAGCATCCATAGCGTCAATTTCTTTTAAGATATCACTAAATTCACTATAACACATATGAGTGTGAATTTGAGTTTTAGCTTTTACCCCGCTATGCACAAGATTAAAAGCAGGAATAGCCCAATCTAAATACTCACTATGCCAATCACTTTTTCTTAAAGGTAGTTTTTCACGCAAAGCCGCTTCATCAATTTGTATGATTTTTATACCTGCATTTTCAAGATCTAATACTTCATCTCTTATAGCTAAGGCAATTTGCTCAGTGCTTTCTTTTAGACTGATGTCTTCTCTTGGAAAGGACCAATTAAGTATGGTTACAGGTCCAGTTAGCATACCTTTTACGATTTTTTGACTTAAACTTTGTGCAAATTTAGACCAAGCTAAGGTAATAGGCTTTGTGCGTGATACATCA
This sequence comes from Campylobacter sp. BCW_6461, assembly GCF_001762735.1. Lineage (NCBI taxonomy): Bacteria > Pseudomonadati > Campylobacterota > Epsilonproteobacteria > Campylobacterales > Campylobacteraceae > Campylobacter > Campylobacter sp. BCW_6461. Next base: position 124,581 of record NZ_MJXJ01000028.1, read on the forward strand.
CCCCAAATTACAGGAGGCTTAACGCACCTTGTGCCATAGCTTTGAACCCAGCCATTTTGAGTAAATAAAAAGCCCTTTAAATTCTCTCCAAAATACTCCACCATATCATTTCTTTCAAATTCTCCATGCACTAAAACATCAAGTCCTATTTCTTCTTGAATTTGTATGCATTCTTTGATTTTTTGTTGGTTAAATTCAGTGTAGTTTTGAGCTGAAATTTTTTCTTGCTTAAAGGCAAGGCGATTAGATCTTACATCAGCACTTTGAGGAAACGAACCTATGGTTGTGGTTGGTAAAAGAGGGAGTTTTAAAAATTCTTTTTGGATTAAGGCGCGTTCTTTAAAACTAGGCGTTCTGGTAAAATCTTCTTTTTTTAAAGCCTTAAGCCTTGCTTTGACTTTTTCATCTAAACGCTCTGGGATATTTTTAAAAAGCTCTTGATTGGCTCTAAAGAGCGGATTTTCTTCGCTAGAATTTAGAATTTCTTTTAAATCTTTAAGTTCTTGAAGTTTTTCTTTGGCAAAGGAAAAAAGTTTAAGATAGTTTGAATCTAATTTGCTTTCAAATTCAGTGCTATAAGGCACATGTAAAAGTGAGCAAGAAGTGTTTAAGATGATATTTTGTGTATATTTTTGAAGCTCTTTAATAAGCTTTAGGCTTTTAGCATAATCATTAGTATAGATATTTTTGCCATTAATAAGACCTGCAAAAAGGATTTTATCTTTAGCAAAGCCGTATTTTTGAACTAAGGCTAAGCTTTGTTTACCTTCGATAAAATCAAGACCCAAAGCATCAAATTTGCTTTCTAAAAGTTTAGGATAAATATCTCTTAAGTCTCCAAAATAGCTTTGAAGTAAAATTTTAAGATCTTTTTTGTGATTTAAAAGTTCTTGGTAAAATTCTTCAAACAAAGCGATATCTTCCTTGCTTAAATCATAAACCAAATAAGGCTCATCAAGTTCAAGCCATGTCACTTTAAGTTCATTTAGTTTATCAAAAAGCTCTATGTAAGCGTTTAAAAGCTTTTCTTTGGCGAGTTTTTGAGTTTTTTCATCTTTAAAGGCAATGAGCTTAAAAAGTGTGAAAATGCCTATTAAAACAGGCTTGCTTTCTATGCCAAGCTCTTTAGCTTCGAGATATTCTTTAAAAATTTTATCCCCTGTTAAAGCTATAATATCAGCATTATCGCACTCAGGCACCAAATAATGATAATTTGTATTGAACCATTTTTTCATTGCTAAGGCTGTAACATCTCCATTTTCTCCTTGATAACCTCGACTTTGAGCAAAGTATTCATCTAAAGCATCTAAATTTAAATTTTTATACTTTGTATGAACAATGTTAAAAAGCACAGCTGCATCTAAGACATTATCATAAAGTGAAAAATCATTACTAGGGATAAAATCAATGCCAGCTTTTTGAATTTCTTGCCAGTGTCTAATCCTTAAATCCTTAGCACTCTTTAAAAGCTCCTCTTTAGAACTTTGGTTTTTAAAGTATTTTTCAATAGCAAATTTTAATTCTCTATTTGCACCTATTCTTGGGTAAGAAATGATTGAATTTTTCATATTTGTTCTCCTTAAAATGTAGGGATTAAAGCACCCTGATATTTTTCTTCTATAAATTTTTTAACTTCATCGCTTTGCAAGGCCTTTACTAGGGCTTTGATTTTAGGAAGGTTTTCATTACCTTCTTTAACGGCGATGATATTGCCATATTCACTATATTTACTTTCTGTATAAAGCCCATCTTTTACAGGGTTTAAACCTGCTAAAATAGCAAAATTGCTATTAATAAGAGAATAATCTACATCATTTAAACTCCTTGTAAGTTGAGCGTCTTTTAACTCTACAAATTTAAGCTTCTTAGGATTTTTAGTGATATCTAAAGGAGTGATGAGCTCATTATCCTTAACTTCTATAAGTCCTTTGCTTGCTACAATGCGTAAAGCACGGCTTTCATTTGTAGGATTATTGGGTATAGAAATGCTTTGTCCTTCCTCTGGGTTAAATTCTTTATATTTTTTTGAATACACTGCCATAGGTTCTATATGGATACTGGCAACTTTTACAAGATGGGTGCCTTGCCTTTGATTGAATTCTTTTAAATAAGGTTCATGCTGAAAATAATTAGCATCTAACTCACCATTTTCAACCATTACATTAGGGATTACCCCATCATTAAATTCATAAATTTTTAAATCATAACCTTGTTTTTGAAGTGCTGATTTTATAAATCTTAAAATATCTGCATGAGGTGTTATAGAAGAGCCAACTTTAAGTTCTTCATTTGCCCATGCAAAACCGGTAAAAAGAGTAGCGACGCAAAAAGCTTTAGTAAATAAAGTCATTTTTTCTCCTTTATGCAAAACTAAATTTTTCTATCAAGTCACTATGATAAATACTTGCTACATCAGGATGAGAGCGTATCATTCTTTTAAAATAATTACTTGCAACATTTCTTAAAAGTGGATTTTTAGGATCAGTATCCACACCTTTGCTTTCTTTGGCAAGCTCTGGATTTAACTTAAAAATAGGTATATCCTTATCAAGTTGCACTCCAAGAAAATAAGCTATGCTAAAGCGTTCTTTTGGGCTTAAATTCACGCGGTGAATAGTAGCTTTTAAATAGCCATTGGTAGCTAGTTCTAAAAATTCTCCTATATTAACTACAACGCTATTTTCAAGTGGGGGTATACTAAGCCATTTACCATCTATAAAAGCTTCAAGTCCACTTTGTTTTTCTTGAAAAACAAAAGTGATAAGCCCACCATCTTTATGTGAACCTACGCCTTGAGTGATATTTTTTGAGCTTTTTGGATAATGTATGATTTTACAATGTTCGTAAGAATTTTCTCCATAAAGTTTATCAAAAGCATTGCTAGGTAGATCAAGAGCTTGAGCAAAGGTTTTTAAAAGCTTTAAACAAGCTTTTTTGGTTTGTTTGTGCCAAGTTAAGAAAGTTTTTTTAAGTTCTGGAATTTCACTAGGCCAAAGATTAGGACCTTCTAGTCTTTGCCATAAGGGTGAGTTTAAATTCCAGTTTAAAGCATCTCTTTCTGTGCCTATATCCAGTTGTTCTCTATAATCCTTAGTTCCTGCTGTGTATTCAAAACCTTCGCTAGTATAACCTCTAAATTGAGGAGAATGTACCATAGAAATAAGCTCTTTCGAACTTCTAGAAAGATTAAAAAATTCTTTGCCAAGTTTGAATAATTTCTCGTTTAAATTTTTATCTATACTGGTATTGATAAGATAAAAAAAACCTATTTTAGAAGCAATTTCTCTTAAATTTTTAAGAAAAGTGCTTTTATCTTTTTCATAAGCTTGTAAATCAAGTATAGGTAAATTCATTTTTGCTCCTTAAATTAAAATTAAGGATAAGAAGATATTTTGAATTAAATTTTATTAGAGAAATTTTTGTAAGTTAAGATTTTAAATGAGTATTTTGAAAAAATAAACTTTTTTGACTTTCTTACACATTATATCTCCTTATCCACTTTTTGGACCTTTGGAAACATAATGTTAAGCCAAAGGACGCACTAGATACTACACATCTCGCACATCAGTTTCATTTTTTCTCCTTTTAAAATAATAAAATTTCAAAATCATATATAAAAATATATTAATTAAAGCTTAATCGTTTAAAAAATAAAGATTCTTTTTAAGCATTCTCGAGTTTTAATTCTTTGTTATTCATTATGCTAATACCTAGATTTAAAACCTTTTGGGCAATTTGTTTGGCTTCATCTAAAGAATGCATTGCGCAAGTTCCGCATTGATAGATATTAAGTTCAGGAATTTTGCTTTGATCGCTTACGCTTAAAACATCTTTCATAGCTTCTTCCCAAGCTTTTGCAACACTTTTTTCATCTGGTGTTCCAATTAAACTCATATAAAAACCCGTGCGACAACCCATAGGTGAAATATCAATAATTTCAACTGAATTTGAATTAAGATGATCTCTCATAAATCCTGCAAATAAATGTTCTAAGGTATGAGTACCTTTTTCGCTCATAATGTCTTTATTTGGTATGCAAAAACGCAAATCAAACACGCTAATATCATCACCCTTAGGTGTTTTCATAACTTTAGCTAAACGCACAGCAGGAGCTGGCATTTTAGTATGGTCAACTTTAAAGCTGTCTAATAATGGCATTTTAACTCCTTAAATATAAATTGTCTAAGAATTATAGCATTTAAAGTTAATATTTAAAGCCTTTCTAAAAGAAAAAAAGATAAAATAAAACATTTAAAAATTCAAGGAAATTTTATGTTTGAAGTAGTTATAGGTCTTGAAGTTCATACTCAGTTAAATACAAAAACAAAAATCTTTTGCTCATGTGCAACTTCTTTTGGAGAAGCTCCAAATACCAATGTTTGTCCCACTTGTTTGGCCTTACCAGGAGCTTTGCCTGTTTTAAATGAAGAGGCTGTAAAAAAAGCTATAGCTTTTGGAAAAGCTGTCAATGCAACAATTAATAAAAAAAGTGTTTTTAATCGTAAGAATTATTTTTATCCAGATTTACCTAAAGCCTATCAAATTTCACAATTTGATATCCCTATAGTAGAAAAGGGTGAGCTTTTTATCAATGTAAAGGGTGAAAATAAACGCATAGGTATTACAAGAGCACACTTAGAAGAAGATGCAGGTAAAAATATCCACGAAAATAATTTTTCTAAAGTGGACTTAAATCGTGCAGGAACTCCTTTGCTTGAGATTGTCAGCGAACCTGAGCTTAGAAGTAGCGATGAGGCAGTAGCTTATCTTAAAAAACTTCATTCTATTATACGCTTTTTAGACATTTCAGATGCAAATATGCAAGAAGGAAGTTTTAGATGCGATGCAAATGTTAGTATAAGACCTAAGGGCGATACAAAACTTTATACTAGAGTAGAGATTAAAAATCTTAATTCTTTTCGTTTTATCCAAAAAGCTATAGAATATGAGGTAAAAAGACAAAGTGAGGCTTGGGAAGATGGAACTTACGAACAAGAAGTAGTTCAAGAAACTAGACTTTTTGATACGACAAATTTAGTTACAAGAAGTATGCGTGGCAAAGAAGAAGCGGCAGAATATCGCTATTTTCCTGATCCTGATTTATTGCCTGTTTTATTAAAAGATGAGTTTTTGGATATTAAAATCCCTGAACTTCCTGATGAGAAGAAAGCACGCTTTATAGACGAGCTTGGTATAAAAGAAAGTGATGCTGAGGTTTTAATCAGTTCTTTAGAAATGAGTCGTTTTTTTGAAAGTCTTATTTCTCAAAATTTAAATCCTAAACTTTGTGTAAATTGGTTAAATACTGAACTTATGGGACTTTTAAAAGGAGAATTGACTATAGAAAATTCTCCCGTAGATGCTCAAAAGCTTGGAGTTTTAATTAAACGCATAGAAGATGGCACTATCAGTGCAAAAGCGGCTAAAGATGTTTTGGCTTTTGTATTTGAAAATACTAGCGTGGAAATTGATGAAGCTATAGAAAAGCTAGGACTTAAACAAGTAAGTGATGACTCAGCCATAGAAGCGGTGATTGAACAAATTTTAAATGCAAATGCCGATAAGGTTGCAGAGTATAAAAGTGGTAAAGAGAAGCTTTTTGGATTCTTTGTAGGTCAAACCATGAAAGAAGGCAAAGGAGCTTTTAATCCTGCAAAAGTAAATGAAATTTTAAAAACAAAGCTTGGTTGATGCGTATAGCGGTTATTGGTGCGGGAAAATGGGGCAGTGCTTTACATCTAGCCTTAAAAGAAAATCACAATTGTTTTATCAGTTCTTTGCATCAGCGTGATTTAGAAGATTTTGTTAGCATAAAAGAAGCTTTAGAATGTGAATATCTTGTTTTTGCTTTAAGTTCTCAAGGGATGCGTGCTTGGCTTAAAGAAAATTTCATCAACAAGGGACAAAAAATTTTAATTGCTTCAAAAGGCATAGAAGATCAAAGTTGTCAATTTTTAGATGAAATTTTTTTAGATTTTGTACCAAAAGAAAATTTTTGTGTTTTAAGCGGTCCTTCTTTTGCTGCTGAAGTGATGCAAAAACTTCCTACTGCTTTGATGATTAGTGGGATAAATCAAGAGCTTTGTAAAAAATTTGCAAGTTTTTTCCCTGATTTTATTAAAACTTATATTGATAATGATGTTCGTGGTGCTGAAATTTGTGGTGCTTATAAGAATGTTTTAGCAATTGCAAGTGGGATTAGTGATGGGTTAAAACTTGGTAATAATGCAAGAGCAGCACTGATTTCAAGAGGACTTATAGAAATGCATCGTTTTGGTAAATTTTTTGGCACTAAAGAAGAAACTTTTTTAGGATTGAGTGGGGCAGGGGATTTGTTTTTAACTGCAACGAGTGTTTTATCAAGAAATTATAGAGTGGGTTTAAAACTGGCGCAAAATCAAAAATTAGATAGTATTTTAGCCGAACTTAATGAAGTAGCAGAAGGTGTAAAAACTGCTTATGCTATAGAAAAACTAGCAAAAATGAAAGGAATTTATACACCTATTGTAAATGAAGTAGTGGCAATTTTTAAGGGTAAAAGCGTGCAAGAAGCAACGCAGAATTTATTAAAGCAAAATGATTAAGGAAAAATCATGATAATTAAAAATGCAAAAATTTATGGAGATTCTTTACAAGATATAGAGATTAAAGAAGGAAAAATTACCAATATTGGTTCTAATTTACAAGGCGAAGAAATTTTAGATGCTAAAGGTATGACTTTACTTCCATCTTTTGTGGATTTGTGTGTGAGTTTAAAAAACGATAAATTTTCTTTAGCTAATTTAGAGCTTTTAGAAAATGAGTGTCTAAAAGGAGGAATTTCTAGTATAGTTTTGCGTGATTGCATGGATTTTGATGAAGAAAGTTTTGCTTTATTTTTACAAAATTTAGCTCAAAGAAAGATGCAAATTTTTTCAAGTGTGCGGGTTAAGGATACAAACGGCAAGCTTAAAAATTTAGCCACTCTTTTAAATAAAGGTGCTTGTGCTCTAGAACTTGACAGCTCTTTAGATGCAAATACTTTAAAAGTAAGTTCACAATATGCTTTTATGAAAGACTCTCCAATTTTTGTGCGTTGTTATGATAAGGATTTTGATGATAATGGAGTGATGAATGATTGTGAAATGAGTTTTGAGCTAGGGCTTATAGGCATGAGTAAAATCGCTGAAACTAGCCAGATAGCTAAAATGAAAGAATTGGCTAAATTTTATAAAAATAAAGTTATTTTTGATCTTTTAAGTTTGAAAGATTCTTTAGTATTATTAGATGAAAAGGATTTAAAACTTGTAAGCATTCATCATCTTATCAAAGATGATAGTGCTTGTGAAGATTTTAATACGGCTGCGAAACTTATGCCACCTTTAAGAAGCAAAGAAGATGTTTTGGCTTTAAGAGAGGCTTTAAAAGAAGGAAAGATTAGCTTTTTAACTTCCCTGCATAGTGCAAAATCAATTTCTTTAAAAGATTTAGCTTTTGATGAAGCGGCTTTTGGAATTCATAGCGTATGCGAATTTATAAGTCTTTGTTATACTTTTTTAATCAAAGAAGGATTTTTAAATTGGCAAGAGCTTTGTCGATTTACAAGTAAAAATCCTAGTGAATTTTTAGGTTTAAATAGTGGAGTTATAGAAGTTGGCAAAGAAGCTAATCTAGTTCTTTTTGATGAGAATGAAGAAATTTTTGCTCCAAAAAGTTCTCTTTATTCTGAGGATAAACTTTTTGGAAAGATTAAGATGCATATAATTAAAGGAAAAAATATTTTAGAAAAATAAGCTTTACTTAAATTCCTAAAGATAGTTTAAATCCTAAAAATACAAGTGCTGCCATAATACCAGCGGCTGGTAAAGTGATAATCCAAGCCAATCCTATAGGCTTCATCATAATCCAATTTGCGTTTTTATTATACACTCCTATACCCAAGATAGCACCTATGAGTATATGGGTGGAGCTAACAGGAATTCCAAATTGTGTAGCTAAGAGTATAACTATGCTTGCACCAAGTTCTGCAGAAAATCCAGTAGTAGGCCGTATGGTTGCAAGTTTTGAACCCACTGTAGTAATCACTTCTTTACCTAAAAACCAAAGTCCTACAACTAGAGCAACTCCAAACATAGCTAAAGCAGCAAAAGGTACAGGAGAAGTCGCGTTAATTGTGCCGTTTTTTAAGACATCTAAAATCGCTGCAAAAGGACCTATAGCATTGGCTATATCATTGGCTCCGTGTGAAAATGCAAAACTAGAGGCTGTAAATATTTGAAACCATGAGAAAATTCTATCAGTAGTTTTATTAAGTTCTGTTTTTTTAACGATTTTGACTATAGCAAATGTTACAACATAACTTATAGTTCCTATAATTCCGATAATCCAAAAGTTTTGTAAAATATCCAAAGTGCTAACATTATTTAAACCTTTAAATAAAAACATTGCCGAAATGATAGCAGCAGCAATACAAGCAATGATTGGCATATGAGTTTTTAAAATAGAGTAAATATCTATATCTTTTTCTTGTTCTTTAAATTCCTTCATTTTATTTCTATAGAAATTATTTTCTTGTTCTTCTTCATCCAAAGCTATAGCGGAAAGTTCTTTGATTTGTTCTTCTTGGGATTTTGTTTTTAAATTTAAAAAATATTCTTCTTTGAATTTTTTTCTTTCTTTTTTGATATTTTTCAAATCATCATTTAGTTTTTCTGATGGTTTTAAAATTTTCTTATCAATATATGAATAAATAATATAAGCTACAATACCCCCTAAAAGAGGCGAAGCTACCCAAGAAATAGCTATTCTTAAAATTTCACTCCATTTAACCATAGAGAGTGTTTGGATTCCATCAAATTTTAAAAGCCCCATCATAATACTAGCACCTACAATCCCACCAACTATACTGTGTGTGGTTGATACAGGTAAGCCTTTCTTGGTTGCAATAAAAATCCAAACCCCAGAGCTTAAAAGTGCAGCAAGCATAATGATAACAAAAAGCATAGGATCTAAAGAATTTGGAAAAATAACAATACCGCTGCGTATGGTCTTAGTAACTTCTGCGCCTGCGAAGATTGCCCCGCTTAGCTCAAAAACAGCTGCTATAATTAAAGCTTGTTTAATGGTTACTGTTTTTGCGCCAACGCTTGTTCCAAAAGAATTGGCTACATCATTTCCACCTATATTAAATGCCATAAAAATGCCAAATATAGAAGCAAGAATAAAAAGAATCAATTGATGTTGCGAAATATAACCAAATCCCCAAATAACAAATGCGATAGTACTGATAATAAAAATAACAAAAGCTATGAGGTTGTCTTTTTGCATTAATAACCCTTTTTTATTTTAATTATACACTTATTTACTTTAAATTTGCTAATTTTATTTTTTAGTCTTTGTGGAATTTTTATTTATATTATTTTTTTATAATAAATACTTAAACAAGAAATAATAAGGAATATAAGAATAATGAGGGGTATTTTTTATATAATAGCATTGTTTTCTTTACTCAATGGCGATGAACTTACAGAGGCTTTAGCAAAAAATAATAATCAAAATTCTTGGGAGCACTTTGATTATAAAAATACCAAAGAAGCTCCAAAAATTCAAGAAGAGAATGTGGATTTTAAAAGCACTTTTGATAGCTTACTTTCAAAAACTTTAGAAAATAATAATGGTATAGATAAAACAGATGGGAATTTAGATTTTCAAAATGAAAATGTGCAGGTTAAAAATTTAAGTTCTCTTTATGAGGGGGAGAATAATTCTTTGCTTTTTCAAAAAGAACTTTTTGTGGCTCAAAATAATTATAATTACTCAGGGGGTTTAATCAATCGTTATGAAAAAGATGATTTTTTATTTGGAGTTAATGGTTTTATTGATAAACAAAAGGAACAAAAAGATACTAAAAGCTTTGGTACAGAGTTTGGTTATAGTAAATTTATAAAGGCTTATAGTAATTATTATATACCCAATGAAGCAGAAAAAAATTTACAGCTTGGAATGAGTTTTGTAATTCCAACTTATACCGCTTTTGCTTTTGATATAAGTAAGGATAATGATAAAACTAATTATCAAGTATCTTACTCTCCTTATAGTGTATTTAGTTTAAATTTATTGCGTCGTGATTATAGTGCAAGAGAGACTGTTGATGATACTGTTGTTCAAGTTGGATTTAGTTTTAATTTCAATGAAAGTTTTTTAAAGCAATTTAGAAAAAAAGATAATACTTTAGAGGAGGTTAATCGATATGATTTCCTCCAAAGAACTCATTAGTTCATTCCAGCATTATGAAATTTTTCTGGATTGTCCATAGCGTAGCGGAATTTTTCCCAATCAATTTGTTTATCCCAGATAGCAACGATTAAAGCTGCTACTGAATTTCCGCAAAGATTTCCAACCGCTCTCATTTCAGACATAAATTTATCAACACCTAAAAGAACACCTATAGCAGCTACTGGTAGAACTTGTGCTAAGGTTGCATTTGCTTCTGAAATTTCCATATTTCCTAGAGCCGCAAGCGTACTTCCAAGCACTATAAAACCTGATCCAGTTACACCTACTGCACCTTTTGAGGCTATCATTAATACTATTAAAATACTGATTTCGTGTGCTAAACTTAAATTTACATTGAAAGCTTGTGCTAGAAAGATTAAGCTCATAGCTAGATAAATATTTGTACAATCAAGATTAAAACTATATCCCGTTGGTAAAACAAGTCCGACTGTTGCTTTAGAAAGTCCTGCTTTTTCTAGTTTTCTCATTAAAGGAGCAAGTGCAGACTCGCTTGAACTGGTTGCAAAAACGATCAATACTTCTCTTGAGATAAATCTCATAAATTTGAAGATATTTACTTTTGCAAAATAACAAATCAGACCTAAGATTCCAAATATAAAAACAAGACATGAAATCAGCATTACTAAAAGTAAATATGCTAAGTTGATCAAAGAGCCAATTCCGTATTGAGCTATGAGTACAGCCATTGCTGAAAAGGCGGCAATAGGACTAAAATACATAATGATTTGTAGAATTTTAAAAACAAAATTTTGTACCACTTCAAAAACTCTTTGAATTGCCTGTTTGTCTTCTATTCTCATTAAAGAAATAATCAAAGCAGTAATTATAGCAATAACTAAAACTTGTATGGTTTTTCCTTCTGTAAAAGGTGTGATAATATCAGTAGGCATAGCATCTTTTAAAATATGCATAATCTCAGAGCTCGCACTTACTTCTGTGGTTTGAGAAATGTATTTTTGAACGCTTTTTGTATCAAGTTGACTTGGATCAAGATTCATTCCATGGCCTGGTTGCATAACATTTGCCATAAAAATACCTATAGCAAGTGCTAAAGTACTTACAACTTCAAAGTAAATAACCGCTTTAGCACCAATGCTACCTACTTTTTTTAAACTTTCAAGACTAATGATGCCCAAAACCAAAGTAACAAAAATAATAGGGCCTATAAGAACCTTTAAAGCACCTATAAAATAATCAACTCCTGGTTTGCTAGCAATGGCTAATTCTTTATCTGTATAGCCAAGTACAATACCTGTAATAATGCCTATAATCACCCAAAATCCAAGACTTTTGATAATACGTTTATATAAAGGCGGTTTTCTTTCAGCTAAAGTTTAACTTAAAGTTTCCAAGTTTATTCACTCCTTTTGATCTTTGTAAAATATAATTTTAACAATGTGTATCGTAAATTTTAACAAAAAAACAAATCTAGAAATACTTTCTTTTATATGATATGATAATTTTTTATATAAACGTTACAAAATTTCTCATTATTTGCATTATAAAATTTAAAATATTTTTGAAAATTTTATAATTTTGTAATTCAGTTTGCTTTTTGTTATTTATTATTGGTAATAATTCTATTTTTGATTTATTTGTTTTATTGGGATGTTTTAAATTATGGAAGAAATAGTTTTGTCTGAAAATGCTTTAATTACTTCTAAAACAGATCTTAAGGGGAATATCATTTATGCCAATAATGACTTTTTAAAATACGCAGGTTATAAAGTCGATGAGCTTTTATATAAATCTCATAATATAGTAAGACATGAAGATATGCCACGCACTGTATTTAAATGTCTTTGGGATTATATTCAAAAAGGAGATGAAATTTTTGCATTTGTGAAAAATAAATCCAAAGATGGTAATTTTTACTGGGTTTTTGCAAATGTAAGTGCTTCATTTGATGCTAATGGAGATATCATCAATTATTATTCTGTTCGTCGTGCACCCAATAGAAAATCTCTTTCTATAATTGAAGAAGTTTATAAAATTTTACTTGAAAAAGAGCAAAAATCAGGCATTAATGCTGGAGTTTCAGCTTTAATGGATATTGTAAATTCTTATAAAATGACTTATAATGAACTTATTTTTAACTTACAAGAAAATAACTAAATAAGATATATTTAATCTTTTTTATTGTATAATTTTCGCCTAAAAATTAAAGTAATATATTATTAAAGTATTGCTTTAATTTATGACTTCAAAAATTTTTAATAAAGGGATAAATTATGATGAAAAATGGATTATTATCAACTATTTTTCTAAGTGTTATCGGTGTTTTAGGTGTCATTTTTATTCATATTTTTGTTGGAGCGATAATTTTTGTTTTAATCGCTGTTTTAATGATTTATTTGCTTAGACAACACAAAGATGAGCAAATAATGATAGATAAACTTTTGGTTCTTTGTAGAGAGTTAAAAGAAGGAAATTTTGACAATAGAATTATCTATGTAAAAACAAAAAGCAAAAAATTAGCCGAAATAGCAGATAATCTTAACAATACTATTGATGGGCTAGAAGCTTACTTAAGGGAAATTAATACTTCTATTTCTTGTTCTCAAAAAGGTGAATTTTATCGCAAGGCTTTGCCTGAAGGTTTAAAAGGAATTTTTGCTCATAATATCGAATTTATAAATAAAGCTTTAGCAAACATAGAAGTGACAGCAAGATCTACTTTTAAAAATGCTTTATCAAGAACTTTAATGGATTTAAGCCTTGGAAATCAAAATAAAGACATGTCTCAAATTTCTAGCTCATTAAATCAAGATATTAGTATAATGAAAAATGTATATGATACAGTGGATGCCATTTCTCATACAGCTACAGAAAATGGTTCAGAAGTGGATTCTTTACAAAGTGCTATGGGTTCTTTAATGGATGTTGTAAATTCGAGCAAGGAGACAGTACAAACTTTTGTGGCTAATTCACAAAATATTACTTCAGTGGTTGAAGTAATACGCGATATAGCCGATCAAACCAATCTTCTAGCTTTAAATGCTGCTATTGAAGCTGCGCGTGCAGGAGAGCATGGTAGGGGCTTTGCGGTTGTGGCTGATGAAGTTAGAAAGTTAGCAGAAAGAACTCAAAGATCTACAAGCGAAATTTCTATTGCAATTCAGACTATGCAACAAGATTTTGTAAATATCCAAAGCGGCAGTGAGCAAGTTTTTAACATTGTTAGTGAATCTGAAGAAAGAATTAATAAATTTTCTCAAGCTTTTAAACGTCTAGAAGAAAATAGTAGTGCTCTTGGTGTTAATTTTGGATCCTTTGCAAAGAGATTGATTTTGTCTGTGGTTAAAATCGATCATATTCTTTATAAATCAAATATATATTTAAATTTAAATGGGGCTCAAAATTTCAATCTTGAAAGTGTAGATCCAATTTCTAATCTTTGTCAAGATGAGAGAGCTCAAGGTGTTATTAATGAGCTTAGTTCTGAAACTGAGTTAAATTTAGCTAAAGAATTTATAAAAGATAACGCTAAAAAAGCAATAGAAGAATCAAGTCAAGATTATATCGATCAAAAAGCTTATGATGCGATTGTAAATGATATTAAATCACTAGAGCAAAGAAGTGCTGAAATCTTAGCAAAATTAAAAATATAAATTAAGAGGGTGGGAAAATGTCAAGAGAAATTTTTTTACAAGAAGATAGTTTAATTACTTCTAAAACAGATTTAAAAGGTAAAATAGTTTATGCAAATGATGATTTTTTAAAGTATGCAGGTTATACCATGGGTGAAGTTTTAAATAAACCTCATAACATAGTAAGACATGAAGAGATGCCAAAAACTGTTTTTAAATATTTATGGGATTATATGAAAGAAGGCAAAGAAATTTTTGCTTACGTAAAAAATAAAACCAAAGATAACAATTACTATTGGGTTTTTGCAAATGTAACCCCATCAATAGATGTTAATAATAATATCATAGGCTATTATTCCGTTCGTCGTATGCCAAATAAAAGCGCTATTTCTACAATAGAAAGTCTTTATAGCGATCTTTTAAGAGCAGAACAGCAACAAGGCTTAAATAAGGGTGTTGAGATGCTTAAAAATTTCTGCAAAGATGCAGATAAAACTTATAATGAGCTAATCTTTTCTCTTCAAGAAGCTAAATAAATTTTTGTTAGACTTAAAACGAGTTTGTTTTAAGTCTAAGTATTATATAATCTTTCTTTTAAAAATTCACATTTTTCAAGGCAAAATATGTTTGATGTCATTGTTATAGGTGGTGGACATGCAGGTGTTGAAGCAAGTGCTGCTGCTGCTAGAATGGGTAAAAAAACCTTACTTTTAACTACATTGATTGAGCAAATAGGAGCGGCAAGTTGTAATCCAGCCATAGGTGGACTTGCTAAAGGGCATTTGGTAAAAGAACTTGATGCCATGGGTGGTCTTATGGGTGAAATCACCGATGAAGCAGGGATACAATTTCGCATTTTAAATGAAAGTAAGGGTGTAGCCGTTCAAGGAAGTAGGGCACAAATTGATATGGATAAATACCGTATCATTGCACGTAATAAACTTTTAAAACTTCCAAATTTAGAAATTTCTCAAGAACAAGCGAGTGTTTTAATCGTAGAAAATGATGAAGTTAAAGGCGTAAAAACAAATTTAGAAAATATATATTTTGCCAAAAAAGTCATCCTAACAACAGGAACTTTTTTAAATGGACTTATTCACGTAGGTGAAAATAAACTTCAAGCAGGAAGGGTAGGGGAGCTTGCTTCGGTAAATTTAGGAAATTATCTGCAAACTTTGGGTTTAAAAATGGGACGTTTAAAAACAGGAACTTGCCCAAGAGTAGATGCAAAAAGCATTGATTTTAGTGTGCTTGAAATTCAAGATGGTGATGTAAATCCTAAAGCTTTTAGTTTTCGTTCAAGAAATTTTAATCCTACTCAACTTCCTTGTTATATTGCACGCACTAATACAACTACACATGAGATTATTAAGAATAATTTTTATCGTGCTCCACTTTTTACGGGACAGATTGAAGGTGTGGGGCCAAGGTATTGTCCTTCTATAGAAGATAAGATCAATCGTTTTAGCGACAAAGAAAGTCATCATCTTTTTATAGAGCCTCAAACTATCGATGCGACGGAGTATTATATTAACGGTTTTTCTACTTCTTTACCTTATGAAGTACAAACTCAAATGTTGCGCTCTGTAAAAGGTTTTGAAAATGCTAAAATAACCCGTTTTGGTTATGCTATAGAATATGACTATATAGAGCCAACTGAACTTAAGCATACTTTAGAACTTAAAAAGATTAAAAATCTTTATTGTGCAGGACAGATTAATGGAACTACAGGTTATGAAGAGGCTGCAGCACAAGGCTTTATGGCGGGAATCAATGCAAGCTTAAGCATAGATATGAAAGAGCCTTTGATTTTAAGGCGTGATGAAGCTTATATAGGAGTTTTAATCGATGATTTAGTAGTAAAAGGTACAAAAGAACCTTATAGAATGTTTACTTCAAGAGCAGAATTTAGACTGCTTTTAAGGGAAGAAAATGCTATACTTAGACTTGGAAAATATGGCTATGATTTGGGGCTTTTAAGCGAGCAAGATTTTACTTATATACAAAATATCGCAAACAATCTTCAAAAAGGACTTGAATTTTTACTTTCTAAAGAATTCACGCCCAATAACCAAAACAATGCTTTTTTAGAGAGTTTGGGAGAAGATAAAATTTCTTCTATAGTCAATCTTCAAAAAATTGTCGCAAGAGCAAGTTTTGATATAGAAAAATTAAAAAAACTTGACCCTATATTTGAAACTATGGATCATTACTCCTTAAGAGAGATTTTAAATGAGGCAAAGTATTATCATTACATTAGTATGCAAAAAGCTCAAGTAGAAAAAATGAAAAATCTTAGTGAGCTTAAAATTCCTGAAAATTTTGATTTTAAAAGTGTAAGTGGTTTGAGTAATGAGGTTGTAGAAAAACTTAATCATCATAAACCGCCAACCATTTTTGCTGCAAGTCAAATCAGTGGAATCACTCCTGCAGCGTTAGATATTTTACAAATTTATATCAAAATGCAAAAGAAAAAAGTTTAAATGCTTGCTTTTTTTATTTTTTTATCTACTTTAGTTTTACTTTTTTGGCGTCCATGGAATTTACCTATTTGGGTATTTTCTAGCTTGGGGGCTTTTTTTGTTTTTATTTTTCAATTGGTAGATTTTAAAGATGCTTGTTTTGTTTTTTCTTTGGTTTGGGATAGTTCTTTAACTTTGGTTGGGTTGATTATCCTTTCTTTTAGCTTGGAAGCTTTGGGATTTTTTGATTTTATTGCGAGTAAAATTTTGTATTTTTCTAGAGAGAAAAATCAAGAAAAAATTTATATCAGTACAAAAAAAATGATGTTATTTTTGTTGATTTTTGTATTTTTTCTTTCTGCATTTTTTGCTAACGATGGAGCGATTTTAATCATTACACCTATTATTATAGCTTTATTTTCAACTCTTAAAGATTGTAAAAATCATGCTTTTATTTTAAGTTCTTTTTTACTTAGCCTTTCTTTTTTATGTGATGCAAGTTCAAACGCTTTGGTTATTTCAAATTTAACCAATATCATCACAGCAAATTATTTTAAGATAGAATTTTTAGAATTTGCTAAAAATATGTTTTTGCCAAATTTTTTTGTTTTGCTTTCTACTATAGTTACGGTTTTTGTGCTTTATGTGAGAGTTTTACCTAAAAGGCTTGAATTTAAATTAATCAAAAAAGAGCAAATTTCATTGAAATTGTTTTTTCTTTGCATAGTATTTTTATTTCTTTTTGTTATCAGTTTTTTTATAGGTGAAATTTTTAATATTAAAATAAGTTTTTTTGCTTTGGGCGGGAATTTTTTGGCTTATTATTTTAAAAATTCAAGGTAAAAAAAGTATTAAAATTCTTTTTGAAGCACCTTATGGAGTTTTGCTTTTTAGTTTTGGGCTTTATATGGTGGTTTTTGCTTTACATAAAATAGGTGTGAGTGAAATTTTGGTTAAAAGCTATGCTTTTTTGATGCAAGATAAGAGTGGAATTTTTGGTGTGGCTTTGATTTCAGCTTTTGGATCTTCTGTGTTTAATAATTTGCCTATGGTTTTAATCGGAGATTTGGCATTAAAAGAATATTTTGAGAATTTTTCTTTTGATTCTTTGATGATTTATGCACATCTTTTAGGTGTAAATATAGGTCCAAAACTTACGCCAATAGGTTCTTTAGCAACTTTGCTTTGGCTTGGAGTTTTGGCTAGAAAAGGCATTAATATTTCTTTTTGGCAATATTGTAAATTTGGCTTTTTGATAACTTTACCTGTGCTTGTTTTTTCTCTTTTTGCTCTTATTGTCTAAATATCAAAACTTGTTAAACAAAGAAAAAATTTATTTTAATTTCGATAAACTTTTAACTTGGTTAAAAAATAAAATCGAAAGGAGCAAGTTATGGCTACATCTGAGAGTAGACGAAGCTTTATGGGCTTTGCATTTGGAAGCGTAGCTGCTGTAGGCGGTGTTTTCTCACTTGTTGCGATGAAAAAAACTTGGGATCCGCTTCCAAGTGTTAAAGCTGCAGGTTTTACTACAGTAGATTTATCAGGAATGCAAGATGGAGAGCTTAGAACTATAGAATGGCGTAAAAAGCCTATTTTTATATTAAAAAAAGATGCGAGTATGCCAAAAGATGAAAAACGTGATGTTGTGGTAGATAACGCAGCTTATACTGTGGTTATAGGACTTTGTACGCATTTGGGTTGTATACCTGCTTACCAACCAAGTGAGCAATTGTTTAAATGCGCCTGTCATGGTGGAGAATTTGACACAAGTGGAAAAAATGTCTTTGGACCTCCTCCAAAGCCTCTTGAAATTCCTCCTTTTAAAATTGATGGAACCAAGCTTGTTTTAGGTGAAGAGGGTCCTGAATATAAAAAAATGATAGCGGAGGCTTAAGATGGCACAAATTAGAAAAGCTAATGGTCTTGTAGATTGGCTTGATCAAAGACTTGCGGTACATAAACTGCTTGATGTTTTAATGGTAAAGTATTGGATACCAAAGCAAATTAACTTTCTTTGGGCAATGGGGGTTATTTTAACCACTCTTTTTGCAGTGCTTTTTGTTACAGGACTTTTACTTGTGATGTATTATAAACCAGATACTGCACTTGCTTTTGATAGTGTGAATAAGACTATTATGCAAGAGGTGGACTATGGATGGCTTTGGCGTCACATGCATGGTGTTGCCGCTTCTGTTGTATTTTTGATTATATACATACATATGCTAACAGGAATTTATTACGGTTCTTATAAAAAAGGTCGTGAGATGATTTGGGTTAGCGGTATGCTTTTGTTTGTTGTATTTTCTGCTGAAGCTTTTAGCGGGTATATGCTTCCTTGGGGACAAATGAGTTATTGGGCAGCTCAAGTAATCACTAATCTTTTTGGAGGGATACCATTTATTGGCCCTGAACTTGTGATTTGGATTCGTGGAGATTATGCGGTTTCTGATCCAACTTTAACAAGATTTTTTATGCTTCATGTGTGCTTGCTTCCTATAGTTATCATTGCTATTATAGCATTTCACTTCTATTCTTTAAGAATTCCTCATGTTAATAATGAAATTTCTGAAGAACTTGACTTTGATTTAGAGGCTGAAAAATACATGGCAGGTGACACAAAGGGTTCTAAAGTGATTCCTTTTTGGCCAGGATTTTTATCAAAAGATTTTATGTATATAAGCTTTTTTATGATTTTCTTCTTTTATTTGGTCTGTTTTAAATTTGAATTTGCAATGGATCCAATTAATTTTGATCCAGCTAATGCGCTTAAAACACCAGCTCATATTTATCCTGAGTGGTATTTCTTATGGAGTTATGAAGTTTTAAGAGGATTTTTCTTTGATATTGCAGGTATTAAAGCTTTTGATATAGGTTTGGCTGCATTTGGTATTGCTCAAGTGATTTTCTTCTTACTTCCTTGGCTTGATAGAAGTGATGTGGTAAAACCAGCTCATGAAAGACCTTTATTTTTCATTTGGTTTTGGATATTGCTTATTGATTTAATTGTTTTAACTGTTTATGGAAAATTACCTCCAACAGGTGTAAATGCTTGGGTAGGATTTTACGCTTCTATAGTATTTTTACTTTTACTTATTGTAGTTTTACCGGTTATTACTATTATGGAGAGAAAAGGAGCTAAACAATGAGAGAAATAAAAATATTTTTAGTTGTAGTAGTTTTTACTGCACTTGTATATTGGGGGGTAGAGCCTTATGCTCATTCAGTGATGAAGCCTCATGTTGCTCCTGCAAATTTTGATTTTGCTGTTGAAGATACTACTTTTGCAAAAGGTATAGTTGAAGCTAAAGAATTAGCTCTAAAAGATGCACAAGCTTCAGGAGATGCTAAAAGAATAGAGAGTGCAAACAAAGAACTTGAAAAAGCAAAAGAAGAATTAAGCAAGGTTGAAACACTTTGGGCAGATGTTGCAAAGATCGATTTTGCTAAGGGTGATGCAAAAAAAGGTAAAGAATTTTTTGAAAATAACTGTTTTGCATGTCATGGTGTAAAAGAAGATGGAATAGCAGCTAATATTACTGATTCTTCTATGGGAGTAATACCGCCTGATCTTAGTGCAGCTGGTGCTATTTTTGATGAAAAATTTTTAGCAGCTTTGATTATGCATCCTGCGCTTGCTTTAAAAGTAGATCATAAATTTGGTGATGCTTTTATTATGACAGCTTACAATAAAGATACTTCAGGAGAAAGTGAAGAAGCTACAAATGCAAATATAGCCAATGTAATTGCTTATCTTAAAGATGTGAGTGTTAAATTTGAAGCCAATGAAGATGCTACTATTAAGAAAGATGTTGAGGCGAAATATGCTAAAATGGAAAATAGTGCTCAAAAAGCAGCTTTAATGGAAAAAGATATAAAATTTGCTAAAGATAAAGCAACTTTTATTGAGGCTTGCGGACGTTGTCATGATATGAAATACGATAGCTTTTTTACTCCATCAAATCAAAATGATTTAAAAACTTATTTAGGTTCTGTTCCACCTGATCTTTCTATGATGATAAGATCTCGTGGTGAGCAATATTTACATGATTTTATTAATAATACTCAAAAACTTCTTCCAGGAACCGCTATGCCAAGAGTAGGTTTAACAGAAGCTGCACAGGCTAAGGTTGTATCTTATATTGATCAAGTGGGTGATAGTAAAAAAGAAGAAAGAAAAACTACAGGAATTTATGTAATGATATTCTTTGTAATTTTAAGTATTTTTGCTATAGGTTGGAAGCGTTCTGTTTGGTCTAAATTACATTAGTATTATAAAATTTTTGCCACTATTTTATATCTGTGGCAAAAATTCTATCTTTTCTTCAATTTTATCAAATTTTAAACATAATTAAGAGATACTATCAAATAATAATTTTTATTAGTTGGAGTATGTCATGCTTGAAAAACAAATGATTAAATTTATTCTTTCAAAATGGAATTATGGAAATTTTAGAATTGTATTTTGGGATCAAGAAGAATTTCATGTGGGTAATCAGCCTGCTAAATTTTCTTTAATTTTCAAAGAAAAAATACCTTTTTTAAAATTATTTAGTGATACGAGTTTAGTTTTTGCAAAACATTATATGGAGTCTAAACTAGAAATAGAAGGTGATTATGATGAAATAGCTAAAGTTTTGTATTATTTTTCAAATAAGCGTTTTTTAAAAAATACAGAGGATATCTTGAGTAAAATAGCCCAAAAACAGGAAAGTAAAAATATCAAAAGTCATTATGATATAGGTAATGATTTTTATAAGCTTTGGCTTGATGATACTATGAGCTATTCTTGCGCTTATTTTAAAGAGCCTAATAATACTCTTTATGAAGCTCAAATTAACAAAATAGAACATACTCTTAAAAAACTTGATTTAAAAGAAGGAGAAAAGCTTTTAGATATAGGTTGTGGCTGGGGTTGGCTTTCTATTATGGCGGCTCAAAAGTATGGAGTTAAGGTTGTTGGAATTACTATTTCAGAGGAGCAGTGTAAAAAAGCTAAGGAAAGAGTAAAAGAACTTGGTCTTGAAGATAAAATAGAAATAAGACTTCAAAATTATCAAGATTTAGAATTTGAAAATTATTTTGATAAAGTTGTTTCTGTGGGTATGTTTGAACATGTAGGCAAAGAGAATTTAGGACTTTATTTCATGAAAGTAAAACAAGTGTTAAAACCTGGAGGTTCTATGCTTTTACATTCTATTTTAGCCATGTTTGAAGGAAAAACAAATGCTTGGATAGATAAATATATTTTTCCAGGAGGATATTTACCTTCTTTAAGAGAGGTTGTAAGTGCTATGAGTGAGTGGGATTTTCATCTTCTTTTAGCAGAAAGTTTAAGAATGCACTATGCAAAAACTTTAGATTTATGGGATGAAAATTTTAACGAAGTATTGGACAAGGTAAGGGAAAAATATGATGAAGAATTTATAAGAATGTGGGATTTGTACCTTCGTTCTTGTGCCTCTGCTTTTCGTGTTGGAAGCGTGGATTTGTTTCAATTTTTAATCACAAAAGAAATCAATAATAATCTAAGTCTTACCAAGGACTACATATATAAGTAAAAACTAAACTTAAATTTGATAAAATCTTAGCTTCATTTCACACGCATCAATCCTTTTTAGCTTGTGTAAATTAAGGGATGTGGAGGAATAAAGCTAAATTTATAAGGAGAAACTCATGGTTAGTATGAGAGATTTATTAGAATGCGGTGTGCATTTTGGACACCAAACAAGACGCTGGAATCCAAAGATGAAAAAATTCATTTTTGGCGAGAGAAAAGGTATTTATGTAATTGATTTACAAAAAACTTTAAGATATTTTAGATATACCTATAATATCGTTCGTGACGCTGCTGCCGAAGGAAAAACTATACTTTTTGTCGGGACAAAAAAACAAGCAGGTGGAGCGATTAAAGAATACGCTGAAAAATGCGGTATGCCTTATGTAAATCATAGATGGCTTGGCGGTATGATGACAAATTTTGGTACCATTCGCCAATCAATTAGAAAATTAGAAGTAATTGAAAAAATGGAAGAAGATGGAAGTATTAAACTTTTAACTAAAAAAGAAGCTTTAATGCTTACAAGAAAAAAAGAAAAATTATTAGCTTATTTGGGTGGAATTCGTTATATGAAAACTCAACCTGATATGATTTTTGTTATTGACACAGTAAAAGAAAAAATTGCTGTTCAAGAAGCAAATAGATTAAGAATTCCTGTTGTAGCTCCACTAGATACAAACTGCGATCCTGACTTGGTAACTTATCCTATTCCAGGAAATGATGATGCAATTCGTTCAGTGCAACTTTTCTGCCAAGAAATGGCTGAAGCGATTAATGAAGGAAAAGCTTTAAGAGAACAAGATGGCGAAGCTTTAGCAAATGAAGAAAAAGAAATCACCGATGAAGAGAAAAAAGAAGTTTTAGATGAAGCGATGAGCGAAGAAGACTTCGGTGAGGAGCAAGAATAATGGCTGAAATTACTGCTGCAATGGTAAAAGAACTCCGCGAAAGTACAGGCGCGGGGATGATGGATTGTAAAAATGCTTTGAGTGAAACTAATGGAGATTTTGATAAAGCAGTACAACTTTTAAGAGAAAAAGGTTTAGGTAAGGCTGCTAAAAAAGCAGATAGACTTGCTGCAGAAGGTTTAGTAAGTGTAAAAGTAAGTGATGATTTTACAAGCGCAACTGTAAGTGAGATTAATTCCGAAACAGATTTTGTGGCAAAAAATGATCAGTTTATCGCTTTAACAAAAGATACTACAGCTCATATTCAAAGCAATAGCTTGCAAAGTGTGGAAGAGCTTCACTCAAGTACGATTAATGGTGTAAAGTTTGAAGAATATTTAAAAAGTCAAATTGCAACTATAGGAGAAAACCTAGTTGTAAGAAGATTTGCAACTTTAAAAGCAGGTGCTAACGGCGTTGTAAATGGTTATATCCATACAAATGGCCGTGTGGGCGTTGTGATCGCTGCAGCTTGTGATAGCACTGAAGTGGCTTCAAAATCAAGAGATTTGTTAAGACAAATTTGTATGCATATTGCAGCAATGAGACCAAGTTATTTAAGTTATGAAGATTTGGATATGACTTTTGTTGAAAATGAATACAAAGCTTTGGTTGCTGAACTTGAAAAAGAAAATGAAGAAAGACGCAGACTGAAAGATCCAAATAAACCTGAACATAAAATTCCTCAATTTGCAAGTCGCAAACAATTAAGCGATGCAATTTTAAAAGAAGCTGAAGAAAAAATCAAAGAAGAACTTAAAGCTCAAGGTAAACCTGAAAAAATTTGGGATAATATCATTCCAGGTAAAATGAATAGCTTTATAGCCGATAATTCTCAACTCGATAGCAAACTTACTTTAATGGGTCAGTTTTATGTACTGGATGACAAAAAAACTGTAGAACAAGTAATTGCCGAAAAAGAAAAAGAATTTGGTGGAAAAATTAAAATTGTAGAATTTATTTGCTTTGAAGTTGGTGAAGGTTTAGAAAAGAAAACTGAAGATTTTGCGGCTGAAGTTGCTGCACAACTTTAAAAACGGTTAAAAATGGAACTCTTAAGAGCGGAAAATTTAAGCCATAGTTTTGATTATCCGCTTTTTGAGGGTTTAAATCTTACTTTAAATACTAAAGATTGCATTGCTATTCAAGGGAGTAGCGGTTGTGGTAAATCTACTCTTTTGCATATACTTTCTTCTTTATTAATTCCAAAAAAAGGTGAAGTTTTTTTTAAAGGTTCTAATCTTTATCAGATGGATGAAAACGAAAGATTAAAAATTCGCCGCTATGATTTTGGTATTATTTTTCAGACACATTATCTTTTTAAAGGTTTTTCAGCTTTAGAAAATATCGAACTTGCTAGTGTTTTATCGGGTCAAGATTTAGATGAGAAAATTTTAAAAAGGTTAGGTATTGATACACTTTTGCATCAAAAAATAGGAAAGCTTAGCGGCGGACAACAACAGCGTGTGAGTATCGCACGTGTGCTTTGTAAAAAACCAAAGATTATTTTTGCTGATGAAGCAACTGGAAATTTGGATTTTGATAATGCTAAAAATGTTATCGAACTTTTAATTTCTTATGTTAAAGAAAATGATGCGGCTTTATTTTTTGTAACTCACGATAGTAAGCTCGCAAGTTTTTGTGATAAAATTTATACTATAAACGTCAATGGAATTTGTTAATTATTTAGGCGATAAAAATGTTGTAACTTTTATGTTGCTTCTTGCTAGAATGAGTGGTCTTATAGTTTTTTTTCCTTTTTTTTCACATAATTCTATTCCTATGGTAATAAAAAGTACTATAGTTTTATTTTTGACTATGTATTTATATCCTTTGGCTAGATTAGAATCTTTGCATTTAGATAGTTTTTTTGTTTTACAGCTTATTAGTGAAGTGATTTTTGGAATGATAGCAGGATTAATGCTTCAAATTATTTTTGCTATTATTATGATGGCAGGTGAGCAGATTGCTTTTACTATGGGATTTACTATGGCAAGTATATTAGATCCAAGTTCTGGAACGAGTATGCCTATTACGGCACAAATTTTAAATTTACTTGCTTTGATGTTTTTTCTTGCTTTTGATGGCCATCATTTAATGCTTTTGTTTTTAAGTCATTCTTTGGGTTATATTAGTTTAGGTGGATTTTATCCGCATGAGAATTTAATGCATTATTTAAATATGGGTATGTTTAATATTTTCATCATAGGTTTTACTATGAGCTTTCCTATACTTGGAATTTCACTTTTAGCCGATGTTATTTTTGGACTTTTGATGAAAACAATGCCACAATTTAATCTTTTAGTTATTGGCTATCCTATAAAGATAGCTCTAGGTTTTGTAGTTTTGATTGCTATTTTACTAGTTATGATGCAATATTTTAAAAATTTAATTTTAGAACTTTTTACTCATATGCAAACTCTTTTTTTCTCCTAAGGAAAGGATAAATGAAATTATCGTAAAATAGCGATTATTTTTTAAGGATTAAAGTGATGAAAATTTTACTTTTAAATGAAAACCCTGTAGTTTCAAGACTTGTAAGCCTTAGTGCTAAAAAAATGTCTTATGATTTTGAAGAACTTAATGCTTATAGTGAAAATTTGGGTAATTATGATGTGATTGTTGTAGATAGTGATACTCCAGCACCTTTAAAAATTCTTAAAGAAAAATGCGATAGATTGATTTTTTTAGCCCCGCGAAATCAAAATGTAGAAGATATAGATGCGCAAATTTTACAAAAACCTTTTTTACCTACAGATTTTTTAAATTTACTTAATAATAAAGATGCGAACAAGCATACATCTATTGATTTGCCAATGTTAAGCAATGATGAAAATCCTTATGCTGATATAAGCTTGGATTTAGATAATTTAAATTTAGATGATTTGCCTGATGAAAATTCTTTAGATATAAATTCAGAGGGAATGGAAGATTTGAGTTTTGATGATGATGCTCAAGATGATAATGCAAACAAAACTTTAGAAACTCAAAATTTAGAACATGACAATTTAGAACAAGAAACAATTAAAGAACAGACTCAAGAAGACACTCAAACTGATTTAGATTTAACTTTAGAAGATAGTGAAAGCGAAAAAGAAGACTTAAGCCAAGAACATACAGCTTTGGATACTGAGCCTAGTTTAGATGAGCTAGATGATAAAAATGATGAAGATTTAGAA